>JBLHNV010000281.1:0-4085 GCA_047623125.1 Janthinobacterium sp.
GCGGATCGTGTCGGCATCAATGCCGCAGATCGGCGCCATCAATTCCGGGCTGTAGGCAGCGACGTTATCGGCCAGTTCCTGGTAGCCGATCGTGCGGCTGGCGATGAAATCGGCATCGACCAGATTTTCGTTGACGATGACGTGCATCATCGCATTGAGCAGCGCAACATCAGTGTCGGGCTTGAATTGCAAGTAGCGATGGGCGCCGCGCGCCAGATCCGAACGGCGCGGATCCATCACAACCACCTTGGTGCCGTTGACCATCGCATTCTTGATCCAGGTCGCCGCCACCGGATGATTGACCGTCGGGTTGGCGCCGATGATGATCACCACTTCCGCCTTCATGACATCCATGACCGGATTCGACACGGCGCCAGAACCGATGCCTTCCAACAGCGCGACGACCGACGATGCGTGGCACAAGCGCGTGCAATGGTCGACATTATTGCTGCCGAATCCGACCCGCACCAGTTTCTGGAACAGATACGCTTCTTCATTGCTGCCCTTGGCCGAGCCGAAGCCGGCCAGTGCACGGCCGCCGTGCTCGTCGCGAATCTTGGCCAGCGTACCGCCGGCAAAAGCGAGTGCTTCATCCCAGGTTGCCTCGCGGAACACGTCCATCACGCGCTCAGGATCCATCGCAAAGTCACTGTTCTTGGCTGGCGCATCATGGCGGCGAATCAACGGCACGGTCAAACGGTGCGGATGGTGCGCATAATCGAAGCCATAACGCCCCTTGACGCACAGGCGCTCATGATTGGCCGGGCCGTCGCGCCCTTCGACGAACAAGATCTTGTTGTCCTTGACGTTGTAAGTGAGCTGGCAACCAACGCCGCAATACGGGCAGACCGAATCGACCTGCTTGTCAGGCACCGTCAGCCCGACATCTTGTGCCGGCATCAAGGCACCGGTCGGACAAGCCTGCACGCATTCGCCGCAACCGACGCAGGTCGAACTGCCCATGGCATCATCCATGTCGAACACGATCTTTGCCTGATCGCCGCGAAACGCGAGACCGATCACATCGTTGACTTGTTCATCGCGGCAAGCGCGTACGCAGCGCGTGCACTGGATGCAAGCGTCAAGGTTGACCGTGATCGCGGCGTGCGACGCATCTTGCTTGACTCTGGCGCGCGCAACAAAACGCGGCTTGCGCACCTCCAGCTTTGCGGCCCACTGATCGACTTCATTGTTGCGCGTGTATACCGTTTCGGGCATGTCCGACAGCAGCAGTTCGAGCACCATCTTTTGCGCCGCCAAAGCGCGCGCGCTATCGCTTTGCACTTTCATGCCCTCGCTCGGATAGCGGCAGCACGATGGCGCCAGCACCCGTTCGCCATCAATTTCGACCATGCAGGAGCGGCAATTACCAACCACTTCCATGCCTTCCTTGTAGCACAAGTGCGGAATTTCAATCCCTTCGCGCTGGGCGATCTCGATCAGCGTTTCGTGCGTGCGCGCGGCAATGGGGCGGCCGTTGAGTTCAAAGTTGACCAGGGTTCCGGCCAACGCCAGTGTGTCGTTACGGGTTATCGCATTCATGATGTCAGCTCCCCTGGAAAATATTTGATGACGCAGTCTATCGGATTGGGCGCGGCCTGCCCCAGGCCACAAATCGATGCGTCGCGCATCACTTGCGACAATTCGGCCAACAGGGCGACATCCCAGTCATCTTGCTCGGTCAAGGCGACCGCTTTCGCTGTCCCGACCCGACACGGGGTGCACTGGCCGCACGATTCATGCTTGAAAAACTTCATCGTATTGCGCGCCGCGTTCATCGCCGTGTCGCTGTCTGACAGCACGACAACGGCGGCCGAACCGATGAAACAACCATATGGTTGCAAGGTATCGAAGTCGAGCGGTATCGCACTCATCGAGGCGGGCAAAATACCGCCCGATGCGCCGCCCGGCAAATACGCATATAACTGATGGCCATCTTGCATGCCACCGCAATGCTCATCGATCAATTGCGCAATCGTAATACCGGCAGGTGCCAGTTTGACGCCCGGTTCCTTGACGCGCCCGGAGACCGAAAACGAACGCATGCCCGAGCGGCCATTGCGGCCCTGCTCACTGAACCAGGCGCTGCCTTTTTCGAGAATGTCGCGCACCCAGTACAAGGTTTCAAAATTGTGTTCCAGCGTCGGCCTGCCGAACAAGCCCACTTGCGCCACATACGGCGGGCGCAGGCGCGGCAAGCCGCGCTTGCCTTCGATCGACTCGATCATGGCCGACTCTTCGCCGCAAATATAGGCGCCAGCGCCGCGCCGCAAGATCATCTCGGGCATGTCTTTGATCGGCGGATTAAGACGCAATTGCACCAGTTCGGCTTCCAGCAGCGCGCGGCAACCGTGGTATTCGTCGCGCAGATAGATGTAAATTTTTTCGATACCAACGGCCCACGCGGCAATCAGCATGCCTTCCAAAAATCGGTGCGGATCACGCTCCAGATAGGTGCGATCCTTGAACGTGCCCGGTTCGCCTTCATCAATGTTAATCGCCATCAGGCGCGGACCGGGTTCGTTCCTGACGATGCCCCATTTGCGCCCGGCCGGAAAACCGGCCCCTCCCAAGCCGCGCAAGCCCGAATCCGACATGGTCTTGATCACATCGCCAATATCGTGCTGCCCGTCCACGCAGGCGCGCAGCAGCGCATAGCCGCCGTCGGCCCGGTAAGCCTCATCATCGATATACGCTTGCGGCACGTGCTTGGTCGACTTTTCAGCGACCGCTTCGGTGATCCGTTCGCAACTGGCGTGCGGCACCGGATTCTGCCCGACTACCGCCGCCGGCGCCTGCTCGCAGCGCCCGATGCAGGGTACGCCGAGCACGCGCACTTCGCGCCCCAGCAGCGCCGGCAGTCGGTCCAGCAAGTCCTTCGCGCCGGCCATTTCGCACGACAGACCATCACACACGCGCACCGTCAGCGCCGCTGGTGCCACCTCGCCTTCCTTGACGATATCAAAATGGTGATAAAAGCTCGCCACTTCATAGACATGCGCTTGCGGCAACCGCATCTGCTGCGCCAGCGCCGCCAGATGCGCGGCCGACAAACAGCCGTAGAGGTCCTGGATCTTGTGCAAATGCTCGATCAACCAGTCCGCTTCAAGCGGCGCCGGACCCAGCAAGGCCTGCACCTGCAGCAGCGCGTCCGGATCGACGCGGCGCCCCTTGGGTGCCTCACGCTTGCGTTGCCTGGTGCTGGCTTGCGACATGATTGGAATGATGGTCTGCTTCATGGTTATTCCCGTTTTAGCATGCTTGCGCCGGGCTGGTTGTCCGGCGCCAATGTTCTACTTACTGCGTTACTACCTGAACAGCACGACTGCTTTTTGCAGCGTGATCCAGATCCCGATAGCCAGCGGTATGCCCACTGCTGCCCAAGCGAATGCCGTGGTGACCGTACTGGTAGGTTGACTCGACCCTGTGCCCACGCCGCCGGTAGTGCCGGCCGAATCACGGTCATGCGCAAGCTTCTTTTCAGCTGCCAATTCCTGCTCGTTCATGAAATATTTGTCGGCGAGCGGACGCACCATCAGATTGCACAGAAAGCCCAGCACCAGCATGCCGGCCAGTACGTACATCGTCACATCGTAAGCCTGAGCCTTGGGCACACCGTTCGCGATCTGAAATTCGCGGATGTAATTGACCAGCACCGGACCGAGCACGCCCGCAGTGGCCCACGCCGTCAGCAAGCGACCATGGATCGCGCCCACCATCTGGGTGCCGAACAGGTCCGCCAGATAAGCCGGAATGGTGGCGAATGCGCCGCCATACATCGACAAGATGATGCAAAAGAAACCGACAAACAGCGCCAGATGGCCGCCATTGGCCATCGAAGGAATCGATGCATACAGCGCAAAACCCAGTGCAAAAAACACGAAATACGTCATCTTGCGCCCGATGTAGTCGGACACCGAAGCCCACAGGAAACGCCCGCCGATGTTAAACAGCGACAACAGTCCGGTAAAGCCGGCAGCGATCACCGCGATTTCGCCCTTTTGCAGCGCAGACAAATCATTGAACGCGACATCGATGCCCAGCAGTTTTCCTGCGAACACTTCTTGCAGCAGCGGTGAAGCCAT
>JBLHNV010000282.1:0-4049 GCA_047623125.1 Janthinobacterium sp.
TCACCTTCGGCGGCTTTTCCGGCCTGGCGTCGTCGCTGGCGATTTACTTCAACAACCAGTACGGCTTGTCGCCGGTGACGGCCGGCTACTTCACCGCTGCCTGCGTGTTCGCCGGTTCGCTGGTACGCCCGCTGGGCGGGCGCATGGCCGACCGCATCGGCGGCATCAAGGCGCTCTCGATCATGTACGCGGTAGCAGCGTCTGCGCTGTTCGTGGCCAGCATCGGCATGGGTTCGGCGATGGGTGCGGCAACCGTGTTCGTGGTCGCGATGCTGGCGCTGGGCGCCGGCAACGGCGCCGTGTTCCAGTTGGTACCGCAACGCTTTCGCAAGGAAATCGGCGTGATGACCGGCATGGTCGGCATGGCTGGCGGTATCGGCGGCTTTTACCTCGCCTCCAGCCTCGGCCTGTCGCGCCAGATCACCGGCAGCTACCAGACCGGCTTGATCATCTTCGGCTTGCTGGCCGTCGTCGCCTTGCTGGGCCTGGGATCGGTCAAGCAGCGCTGGCGCACCACGTGGGGCAGCGCCGCGATGACGTCGGCCAAGGTCTAGCCATGCCTTTGCAATTAGACGCTGGCCACGCTACGCGCCGGGGATTACGCGAGCGCAACGAAGACTTCGTCGGCATGGTCACGCCGCTGGAACCGGCGTTGTCCAGCAAGGGCTTCATCGGCGCGGTGGCAGACGGCGTGTCCGGCAATGAAGGCGGGCGCGAGGCATCCGAATATGCGGTGCGCGGCTTGCTGGCAGACTATTACGCGACGCCCGACACGTGGCCGGTGACGCAAGCGGTCGAGCGCGTGCTCAAAGCCAGCAACAACTGGATTTTGCATCACGGTTCGGTGCGCACCGAACTGGCCGGCATGGCCACCACGCTGACCTCGCTGGTGCTGCGCGGCAGCTTCTATTATTTCTCGCACGTCGGCGACACCCGCCTCTACCTGCTGCGCGCCGGCGTGATGACGCAGCTGACCAGCGACCATGTGTGGGACCGGCCGGAAATGCAGCATGTGCTCACGCGCGCCATCGGCCTGGACACCCAGCTGACGGTCGATCATGGCATCGGCCAGTTGCAAGAGCGCGATGTGTTTTTGATCGCTTCCGACGGCTTATGGTCCGCGATCCCGCAATACGACCTGGCCTTTCATCTGTCGCAACTGGCCCAGGGCACCTTCGGTGCCGATGCGTGCGCCGGAGCGCTGCTGGACGCAGCGCTGGCGGGGGGCAGCAGCGATAACCTGAGCGCACTGGTGGTCGCGGTGCGCACGCTGCCCGAACAGAATCTGCGCGACAGCCTGTCGATGTCGCACGAATTACGCCCGCCGCCCAAGCTGCAGGTGGGCCAGACGCTCGACGGTTACCGGGTCGAGGCGCTGATCCACGCCTCGGCCACTACCTTGCTGTATCAGGTGATCGATACGCAAGATGTCAGCGGCGCGCAGCGCAAGCTGGTCTTGAAAACGCTGCAGCCTGAACGCGGCGACGATGCGCGCGAACGGGACGCTTTTGTGCATGAAGAATGGCTGGCCAGGCGCGTCATCGCGCGCTTCTTCCCGCAAGTGATCACGACCCGCCCGCCTAATTATTTATACTATTTGACAACCTGGCACGCGGGCCACAGCTTGCAGCAGCACCTCGACATCGGCCACCATTTCACGGTGCCGGAAGTGCTGGCGCTGGCCGAGCAATTGGTGCGCGCGGTCGGCGCGCTGCATCGGCGCAGCATCATTCACCGCGACATCAAGCCGGCCAATGTCCACCTCGGCGAGGATGGTCAGTTGCGCCTGCTCGATCTGGGCCTGGCGCAATCGGGCATGACCGACAGCGATGACGATCGCGACGCAGCGCCGCAAGCGGGCACGCCATCGTATCTGGCGCCGGAACAATTCGACAACGCTCCTGCTGCGCTGTGCACCGACCTGTATGCGACCGGCGTCACGCTGTACCAGATGCTGACGCGCCATTATCCGTATGGCGAAATCGAGCCGTTCCAGCGCCCGCGCTTCGGGCAGCCGGTGGCCCCGACGCGCTACCGGCCCGAGATTCCGCAATGGCTGGAAAACGTGCTGTTGAAATCGGTCGCGCGCGACCCGATCGATCGCTTCGAAACGGCCGAGGAATTGCTGCTGGCATTGCAACGCGCCGCCAGCCGGCCGTTACCGACGCCCAGTGCGGCGCCGCTGGCAAAACGCGACCCGCTGGCGCTGTGGTACGCCATCTCAGCCCTGTCCATCGTCGGCAACCTGCTGCTGCTGTATTTGCTGGTGCTGCAAACGGTACATTGAGCGGCAAGCCCGGACCCCGGCCTCGGCCGAGTGCCGGCTTTACCTTACAATGGCGGATTCCCCTTCCTGTTTTGCATCCCCATGATAGTTCTCGGCATCGAATCCTCCTGCGACGAAACCGGCCTCGCCCTGTATGACACCGAACGCGGCTTGCTATCGCATGCGCTGCATTCGCAAGTGGCGATGCATGAAGAATACGGCGGCGTGGTGCCGGAACTGGCCTCGCGCGACCATATACGGCGCGCCATCCCGCTGCTCGAAGAGACGCTGGATGGCGCCGGCATCACGATGGAGCGCATCGATGCGATCGCCTATACCCAAGGCCCGGGCCTGGCGGGCGCGCTGCTCGTTGGCTGTTCGGTCGCTTGCAGCCTGGGGCTGGCGCTAGGCAAGCCGGTGCTCGGCATCCACCATCTGGAAGGCCATTTGCTGTCACCGCTGCTGGCGCCTGACGCGCCGGCGTTCCCGTTCGTCGCGCTGCTGGTATCGGGCGGCCACACGCAGCTGATGCGCGTCGATGGCGTCGGCCAGTACACGCTGCTTGGCGAAACGCTCGACGATGCAGCCGGCGAAGCGTTCGACAAGTCGGCCAAGCTGCTCGGGCTGGGTTATCCGGGCGGCCCGGCGATATCAAAGCTGGCCGAATTGGGCGATCCGCTCGCCTACAAGCTGCCGCGCCCGATGCTGCATTCGAAGGATTTGAACTTCAGCTTTTCCGGCCTGAAAACGGCGGTGCTGACGGTGGTCAAGAAACAACAAGCGCAGCAGGCGCTCGGCCATGCCACTGTAGAAGAGCAGGAAACAAACAAGGCCAACATCGCGCGCGGCTTCGTCGATGCGATCGTCGACGTATTGACGGCGAAGTGCATGACGGCGCTCAAGGAAACCGGCCTCAAGCGGCTAGTGATCGCCGGCGGTGTCGGCGCCAACGTTCAGTTGCGCGCCTCGCTGGATGCAGCGGCGAAAAAAAAGGGCTACCGCGTGTTTTACCCGGCGCTCGAATTTTGCACCGACAATGGCGCGATGATCGCATTTGCCGGCGCAATGCGCTTGCAGATCAACCCGGATGCGGCCAAGCATGACTACGCATTCAACGTGCGCCCGCGCTGGCCGCTGGACGAGATCAAGACTATCTGATCACAATGCCTTGGCGCCGGGTTCAACGCGAACCCGGAAGTGTCAGCGCCAGTGGCCACCATGGCCAGCGCGCTGTCAGGCCGCTTCCTTGTCAGGGCGCGACTGGCGGTGGTACAGAAATTCCAGCACGCTGCTGCGGTACTGGATGTACAAAGGGTCTTGTGCGAGCGCGACCCGGTCGCGCGGACGCGCCAGAGCGACCTGCAATATCTCCCCTATCGTCGCTTGCGGACCGTTGGTCATCATCACGATCCGGTCCGACAGCAGCACCGCTTCATCGACATCGTGCGTGACCATCACGACCGTCGATGCGGTGGCAGCGACGATGGCCAGCAATTCATCTTGCAAGTGGGCACGCGTGAGCGCATCGAGTGCGCCAAACGGCTCATCGAGCAGCAAGACCTTGGGTTCCATCGACAGTGCGCGCGCGATGCCGACGCGCTGCTTCATGCCGCCCGATATTTCGTGCGGGCGTTTTTGCGCCGCCGCCGTCAAGCCAACCAGGGTCAAAGCGGCCATCACGCGCTGTTTCAATTGCGCCTTCGTTTCTCTGGCACCGAACACGCGCTCGACCGCCAGGTGCACATTTTCATAGCAGGTCAGCCACGGCAGCAGAGAATGGTTC
>JBLHNV010000283.1:0-4047 GCA_047623125.1 Janthinobacterium sp.
CAGCCCGGCATGAAGAGGCGGCCAACAAAAATACCAGGCAGCGCCTGTCGACACTGCTTCAACATCGGATACCAAGGCCGCCCTCACATGAATCGCGCGCACGATGTGCGCATGGCACCATACACTGGAACGCCTGATCGTCATCAATGCGCAAATGAAAGGGATGTCATGAATAGCAGAATCGAACGCGACAGCTTTGGTCCGATCGACGTGCCGGCCGAACGGTTATGGGGCGCGCAGACGCAGCGCTCGCTTGAACACTTTCATATTTCAACCGAACGCATGGCGCCCGAACTGATTGCGGCGCTGGCCCGCGTCAAGCGCGCTAGCGCGCAAGTGAACCAGGATCTGGGGTTGCTGGCCGCCCCGAAGGCGCACGCCATCGTACAGGCTGCCGATGAAGTGCTGGCCGGCTTGCATGACGCCGAATTCCCGCTCGCGCTCTGGCAAACCGGCTCCGGTACGCAGACCAACATGAACTTGAACGAAGTGCTGGCGAACCGGGGTTCGGAATTGATGGGGGGGACGCGCGGCGCGGCGCGCTTGCTGCACCCGAACGATGACGTTAATCTGGGCCAGTCGTCAAACGACATCTTCCCCAGCGCCATCCATGTCGCGGCGGCGCTGGCGCTGGCGCATGCGCTGTTGCCCGCGCTGCGCCAGTTGCGCAATACGCTGGCCGGGAAAGCAACCCAATTTGCCGATATCGTCAAGATTGGACGCACCCATTTGCAAGATGCAACACCGTTGACACTGGGACAGGAATTTTCGGGCTATGTGGCGCAACTCGACTTTTCACTGCAGATCGTCGAAACGGCGTTGCCCCCGCTGCTGCAACTGGCAGCGGGCGGTACCGCGGTCGGCACCGGCTTGAATACGCATCCCGAATTCGGGGTCCGGGTCGCCGCGCATGTGGCGGCGGCGACCGGCTTGCCGTTTTGCAGCGCAAGCAATAAATTCGCGGCGCTGGCAGCGCACGATGCACTCGTTTGCGCCCATGGCGCACTGAAGACGCTGGCGACTGCCTTGATGAAGCTGGCCAACGATGTGCGCTGGATGGCGTCCGGCCCGCGTTCAGGTCTCGGTGAAATCACGATTCCGGAAAACGAACCGGGCAGCTCGATCATGCCGGGCAAGGTCAATCCGACCCAATGCGAAGCGTTGACGATGTTGTGCTGCCAGGTATTTGGCAATGATGTCGCGATCACGCTGGGCGGCGCCTCGGGCAACTTCGAATTGAACGTGTTCAAGCCGCTGATTGCACACAATTTCCTGCAAAGCGCACGTCTGCTGGCCGATGGCATGCGCAGCTTCGAGCAGCATTGCGCGCGCGGCATAGCACCGAACCGGGACCGCATCGCCGAGCTGATGGCACGCTCGCTGATGCTGGTGACGGCGCTGACGCCGCACATCGGCTATGACAACGCGGCCCGGATCGCCAAACAGGCGCAGCAGGACGGCGGGACATTGCGCGCAGCCGCGCTGGCGCTGGGCCTGGTCACGCCGGAACAATTCGATTTGTGGGTGGACCCGCTGGCGATGACGCGCCCTGATGCCAGTGAGCATAGTGAGCGTTGATGCAGCCGGACGGGACAATATTTTTGCCGCCGCGCGCGATGTTGGCTACACTGCGCACTGAATATCCAACATGGAGGATGCAATGCAAAAAATGCGTTTTGACTTGAGCGGCGAATACATCGAACTGAACCAGTTACTGAAGTTGTCCGGCCTGTGCGACAGCGGCGGCGCCGGAAAAATGCTGGTCGCCAGCGGCGCAGTCTCGGTCGATGGACAAAGAGAATTGCGCAAGACGTGCAAGATACGCGCCGGTCAGGTCGTGGCCATCGGCGATGTGCGCGTCAGCGTGCATGCCGATGGCGTCGCGAGCGACGCCACGCGGTAACGCCGCGCGGTAACGCCACGCGGTAACGCCACGCGGTAACGCCACGCGGTAACGCCACGCGGTAACGCCACGCGGTAACGCTACACCGTAGCTCAGCTTGCCGCCTGAGCATCATCACATGGATGCTGCAGCACATGCCAGTGCCAGCCGGCCTGATCGAGATAATTTTCTGTATGGACTTCGAGCCAGTCTATTGCGGGCCGCTGCAGCATGAATTGGCGGTAATGGGCCACCCGCAAGCCGACTGCGACGCCTTGCGCGCCTGCGGCAGCCTGCGGCATCGACATCAACCAGTGGACAGCGCTGGCGCCACTGCATGGTTCAATGGGCGGGGATACGAAATTCAAAAGACAAACCGGATTACTCACGTTTTCAGGCTATTTCCAGCCTTGTTTCAGCTTGAAACAGGGCTGGTTCAATACGTTGCGTCTGGTCTCAGGCGGCAGGAGTTGCAGGTGCGGCAGCGTCGGACTTTTTGATGGCTTTTTTATGCGCCGCTTTCTTGTGCGCTTTCTTGTGCACCGGGGTTGCCACGCCGGCGTCTGCTGCTGGTGCCGCCGCTGGTGCAGCCGGTGCAGCCGGTGCTTGTGCGAAGGCGGCGCCCATGGCAAACGTGGTGGCGGCGATGACTGCGATCAATTTCTTCATGTTGCTATCCTCAAGAATGTCCGCAGAAAAACTCTGCGTCCTGCATTAACGCGGACACCCAGGATTGGGTTGACACGAAAACAGTCCGATTTGAAAAAAAGTGCCATCCATGCAGAAACAGCATCAAGACAATCGCGGCTCCGCTGTCAACGTCGCTTTCGGCGCATGACAGCGCGCCGCCGTCCGTCAGGCAGGCAGGCAGGCAGTCATATTGATCGTGTTACTCATATGGGCAGGCAAATTGTGCCACCGCGACACGGCAGGCAGTGCCTGGATCAGCGCTGCCGCCAGCGTCACATCCACTTCCGGCGCCATTTTCATGACCGCCATTGCGAGCACTTGCTCGATGCCGCGCCGGACAAATAATGGTCAATACAGAGGACCTCCATCGGATCCCTGCGCAGTGTGTCATATTGATTATCAGCAACCCCAGAGCATACCTCAGGCAACATTGATCATTATTTAATGTGTTCCAACAACCACGTGAACACGGCCTGCGGCGCATTCAGATCGAGCCAGACCATGCCATCGGGCAAATCTGCCGGCACAGGCTGGTCGGAAGCGACGGCGACGATGAAAGGATCTTCGCGGTAAAGCGCAAGCTGGCCGAGAGCGGCGCGGAACACTTCGAGCTTGGCGACCGGATACGATTTGAAACCTTCGACCAGCGTCAGGTCGGCCGGCGCCAGGCGCGCGACCTGTTCTTCCAGAGTCGGCTCGGGTGCACCGCGCAATTCATGCATGATCGCAAAACGGTACGGCGATGCGACCAGCACTTCGGCTGCGCCGGCGCTGCGCAAGCGGGCGCTATCCTTGTGCGCCGGTTCCAGCACCAGGTCGTGATGGCTGTGCTTGATAATATTGACGCGCAAGCCCTGCTGCGCCAGTTGGGCCACCAGAAATTCGAGCAAGGTCGTCTTGCCGCTACCGGAGCGGCCGACGATGCCGAGGACGTTGCGCGCCAGTGTGGGGATTGCTCGGTGCATTGCCCGGCCTTTCTGCCTTCAAAATGGAATTCGCATTATACCCAGCCAGCGCGCGCCTGAAACCGGCATCTGACAGGGCCAGGCGCGGCAAACGGATGCAACGACCAGGCCGGCGGCTGCTTGCCGCGCTTCGATGCAGCGCGAGGGGTCAGTAAGGAACCCGGTAGCGGTAACCGTTGAAGTTGAAAACTGCCGCCGTCGGGCGCAACTTTTCCAGTGTCAGGCCGGGAGCGAGTTCATCACCTTCGCGGCGCAGCGCTTTATCGACCAGCAACAATCGGTCTTCCGGATTCTTGGAATAGATGTAGCCACCGATGGCAAGTGCCGGAATCTGGCGCTGTATCGGCTCCGGCAATTCACGCAGCGTAACCACGGCATCCTCGGCTGCGGCGGCACGCTGAACCGGCGCAGGCGCGCTGGCGATCGCGTCGGGCTCGGCCCGGGTTGCGCGCGCCACTGCCTTCGGCGCCGGGCTCACTTCAGGCGCCGGGCTCACCTTGGGTACAGGGC
>JBLHNV010000284.1:0-4037 GCA_047623125.1 Janthinobacterium sp.
GATAATGCGAAAAATCCAGCTATCCAACCGTGTGCCAGGCTCCCATTGCGCGCTGCGGCTCAAGGCGCGCTCCAGCGCAACCTGAACCAAATCGTCGGCATCTTCGCGGTTCCAGGCAATGCTGCGGGCAAAACGGCGCAACCTGGGAAGCAATAAAGCGATGTCGGCATGGAGCGACGCAGTCGTAGGGTTCATAGATATCGGGTTAACGACGCTGGCGGGCATTTTATTCCGAGGCCATGCGTTTATTTAAAATAGGAATACGTCTTCCCACACTTACATCGACGTAATTATATTATGATCAGGGCATCAGCCAACCCGTATCTCTATCAAACCTGCGCCAAAAAACTATGCGCTCCAAAAACCCATGAACCGCATGCTGCATCAGTTTCTGGCGCCCGCCCTGTTGCTGCCTTCCCTGTTGCTCGCACCCGGTGCAGCCAGCGCCGGTGTGGGTCTGCCGGCGCTGGCATCGATGCCCGCGCCATCGACAACATCCGCCATGCCGTCGGTAGCGAGCATGCCTTCATCGTCGATGTCATCGATAACGGCCATCCCATCATCGTCGATATCATCAAGCCCGGCTTCGCCATCGACAACGGCGATAACGAGGATTACAGCCATGCCCTCGATGCCGTCGATGCAATTACTGGACAAGGCAGAACCTCTCGATGCGTGGCGCAGCCCGATCGGGGGATTATCGAACCAGCAGCCCGATAATTATGTGCTGCACAAAGCGCCCGATGCGCGCCGCTTGCATCTGACGCGGGTAGCCGATCTGTTGCGTACGCACAGTAATGTGCTGGAAGCGGACCCGCTGGGCCAACCGATCGTGCGTCATGAAATTCTGGCATGGGCGCCGAGTCCGGCCGGACTCAACGCCGCCAGAGCGGCCGGCTTTGCCGTGCTGCGCAGCATGGATGCTCTCGAACTGCGCATGGTCGTACTGCGCGCACCCAACCATGCCAATACGGCAGCAGCCCTGAATGCGTTGCGCGCACGCGATCCTGACGGCGTATATGACTTCAATCATGTCTATTTGGGTAGCACCGGCAAACTTGCCGACGCCGTCGTCAAGCGTGGCGCTGCGCTGGCTGGCAAGGACGCCACCACACCGGCCGACAATACAGCGACCCGCATCGGCCTGATCGACAGCGGCATCGCCAGCGACCACATTGTTTTCAAGGACGCCAACATTGTGCGCTGGGGTTGTGACAATAAGCCCCGCCCGGCACAGCATGGCACCGCCGTCGCGGCGCTGATGGTCGGCCAGTCAGGTCTATTTTACGGCGTCGCGCCCGGGGCCAAGTTGTATGCGGCGGATGTTTATTGCGATAGCGCCAGCGGCGGCTCGGCCGACCGGATTGCCCGGGCGCTGACATGGCTCGCCGACGAGAATGTCGCCGTCATCAACCTGAGCCTGGTCGGGCCGCCCAATCTGGCGATAGAACAGGTGGTCGCCGCCATGGTCAAGCGCGGGCACTTGCTCGTTGCGGCGGTCGGCAATGACGGACCGGCCGCCGCCCCGCTGTTTCCGGCCAGTTATCCAGGCGTGATCGGCGTCAGCGCAGTCGACCTTAGGGGGCGTCCATTGCCGGAAGCGGCACGCGGGCCGCAAGTGCTGTTTGCCGCACCAGGCAGCGATATGTTCAGCGCCGCAATCGGCAACCCCGCCTTCAGGCAAGTGCGCGGCACATCTTTCGCTTCCCCGATTGTCGCAGCCCTGCTGGCCGTGCAATTAAACCGGCCGGAACAAGCTGGTGCCAAACAAGCCGTCGCGCGACTGGCTCGGATGGCCATAGGCGAACCTACCCGCGCCACCGACAACGGACGCATCAGCAACGACACCGGCTACGGCATCGTCGGGGAGTCGTTTCGTACCAATTCGATCCGAAGTCAATAAATTGCAACTATTTTTGCTCGGCGACGGATTAAATGGCCGTGCGCCTTCGTTTAGCTTGTGCAGCGACGGATATCCCGTTGCTTTATAAGGAGAACTACCATGAAATCCATGAAATCCATGCAATCCATGCAATCCATGCGACTCATTGGGCGCATCACGATCATCGCAACTCTGGCCAGCGGCATTACCATGTCGGCGCAGGCGGGTGTATTAGGTGGCGCCATCGGCAGTTCTAACGCGAGCGGCAACTTCGCAGGCGCCGGCAGCGTGATGGGCAGCAGCAATGTCATTGGCGGCAGCGGCAGCGCGAGCGGCAACTTCGCAGGCGCCAGCAGCGTGCTGGGCAGCAGCAATGTCGTCGGCAGCAGCAGCGTGAGCGGCAACTTCGCAGGCGCCGGCAGCGTGACAGGCAGCAACAATATCCCCTCCGGCGGCGGCAGCGCGATCGGCAATGTCGCAGGCGCGGGCAGCGTTCTGGGCAACGCCAGTGTTGCAGGTTCCCGGCTCGGCGCCGAGTTGGTCAGCCAAGCTGACAACATGGCTTCGGTGACGGCAGTCAATTCATCGGGCAGCGTACCGATCAATGACATTCGGTCCGGACTGAGCGGTATTGTCGGATCTGAAAATAATACTGCTGCGAGCACCACCGGGACATCCGCCCAGGCGAACAGCCAGGACGGCGCGCCGGCCGGCGATCAGACTTCGATGGCCAGCGGTCAAAATAGCGAAGCAGCTTCGGCGCTCAAATCCGTGGTCGCTGGCGCCAGGAGCCAGACCGGCAATAGCCGCAGCGACGCTCAAACCATGCAATCGGATGCGCGCGGCGCGGAGCAGTCAAGCAAAAACGCGTTGACCGGTCTCGCCAGCGAGATTGGCAACACGCAGACGCTGCAAGCGAGCACGAGCGGTTCCGAAACATCCGACGCGCAAGCAAGCAATTAATCGCTTTGAATGCCTGGGGCTGAACTGAAACTGGGCTGCCGCTGCTACCAGCGGCGGCAGTCACGGACAGCGCAGCCTTCCCGATGCCTGGCGATTAGAGCATCTCTTCGATCGTTTTAACGGAATTTTTTCGTATGATGTCCATCAGCAGGCAGTTTAGCGGATAGAATTCGCGTAAATTCGCGTATATTCAAACATAGCTGCGCCGCGGACAACAACATTTTCCAGCCACCAGGAACCCACATGAACCTACAACAGCAATTCGAGCAAGCCCAGCTTGACTCAAAAAATCTGTCCGAACGTCCGGACAACATGACGATGCTGAAACTGTATGCCCTGTACAAGCAAGCCGCTCTCGGCGATGTTCAAGGGCCACGCCCTGGCTTTACCGACATGATAGGCCGTGCCAAATGGGATGCATGGGATGCACTGAAGGGCACGGACGATGCGATGCAGAAATACATCGATCTGGTCACCGATCTGAAGGACTGACATCACGGATTGCGTAGTGCAGTGAGGCCATCAAGCCTTGCTGCCAAATACTTTCTGCATGCTTTCGGCGACCTTGTGCTCTATCTTTGACGAGAATACGCTGAACAAAAATCCCAGCTTGATGTGCATGTGCGCCTGCTTTTTTTCGAGTGTCAAGGCACCTTCCACGCCGCTGCGCTCAAAACGCAGCACATCGCCATCCCACGCGCACGTCAACGCGTATTCTTCGGCGATCCGGTCAGCCACAATTTGCGCCGCTTCGCGCGCCTTCTCGGGGCTCAGCGCATGTTCCTGAACAATGGTAATGGCGTCCATGAGGCGCTCCTTTTGATGGTGTAGATTAACAAGTGCGCCATCATGCCAGTTCGTTGCGGACTGCGCCACAAAGATTGTGACGCAGATTGCTACCTCGAACAGCAGATCATTGGCTGAAAACCACCGCTTCAAACCCGATTACCGGTGCACCACCGTTGTGCGTTTGCGCAAGACCGGGAGCACCATCTGTCCATCTAAAGAAAAATGAATTTGCTTATAGGTATTGTATATAAGCCTAATTTGTGAGAACCGGCGAATTGCCTTAAAATACGGTGCTTTGCACAAGTCGGCGCGATCCGCATTTCCTCCCATCGGCGCTGCAGCACATACTATATTGATAGGATTGTTATGACCCACGTTGTTACCGAATCTTGCATCAGCTGTC
>JBLHNV010000285.1:0-4033 GCA_047623125.1 Janthinobacterium sp.
GGATTGTCAGTCGGTGCAAAATGTTGCCGATGTGTGGGAATTCATCCAGCGCCATCCGCCCCAATTGATCCTGCTGGACTGGATGCTGCCCGATCAGAGCGGCTTGCGCCTGTTGTCGCGGATTCGCGCCGATCGGCAGTTCGGCACTTTGCCGGTCATCATGCTGACGGCGAAAAGCATGGAAGAAGATAAGATCGCTGGCTTGAATACCGGGGCCGACGACTACATCACGAAGCCATTTTCACCGCGCGAACTGATGGCGCGCACCAAGGCACTGTTGCGCCGCAAGAGCCCTGAGCACGCACAAGTGACGGTTCGCGCGGGGCAGGTCGAACTTGATCCGGTCAGTTGCACGGTGATGCTGAACGGGCAAAAGATCGACATCGGCCACGCCGAATACAAACTGCTCAAGTTTTTGCTGGCGCATCCGGAGCGGGTTTTTTCGCGCAGCCAGTTGCTCGACAAGGTCTGGGGCAACCATGTGGTGATCGAAGAGCGCACCGTCGACGTGCATGTGTTGCGTTTGCGCAAGGCGCTCAAGGATGCGGAGCACCTGATCAAGACGGTGCGCAGCGTCGGTTACATGCTATCCGAAAAATAACAGGCAAAAGGCGCCGATGACCCCCGCAATGCTGTTCTGGATCCCCGCTACTTTGCGTGTGGCCATGATTTTGGCAGGAGCCGGCGTGCTGTGGGCCTTGTTCGGGCCGGTCGAAGCGTTGGGCGGCGCCTTGATTGCGATGACGCTGATCGTGTTCAAGCAATTGTCTTATCTGTATCAGCTCAATGAATGGCTGGACCAGCCGGAAAGCGCCAAGTTGCCCGACGGCTGGGGGGCCTGGTCCAATATTTTTTCAAGGCTGTATCGTTTGCGGCGCGACGAGGAAAAAGGCCAGGCTGAACTGACCGAATGGCTGGCGCGTTTTCGCCAGGCCATGCATCTGCTGCCGGACGGCGTCGTCATCATGGACGACGTGCTGTTCATGGAGTGGTGCAACCCGGCTGCCGAAGCGCATCTGGGGCTGACCAATTCACGCGACGAAGGCATGCGCGTGACGAATCTGGTGCGCAGTCCGGAATTCATGGAGTACATCATTCTCGGTCGCTACGCGCAGCCACTGACACTGTCGTTTCGCAATCGCAAGCTGATCGTGCACATCATCCCGTTCGACAAGCGGCGCCAGATTCTGGTGACCCACGATGCCACCGAGCATGAGCGCACCGAGATGATGCGGCGCGACTTTATTGCCAATGCGTCGCATGAATTGCGCACGCCACTGACGGTCATCGTGGGCTTTCTTGAAATCGCTTCGACCGAACTCGAGCTCGACGCCCAGACCCGCGTCGCCCATATCAAGCTGATGACCGAGCAAGCGCTGCGCATGCAGCACTTGATCGAAGACATGCTGATTCTGTCGCGGCTGGAATCGGTCGATTATCCACTGCGCCCGGAGCGGGTGGCCATCAACGCACTGACGGAGCAGATTTTGCGCGAAGCGCGCGCCTTGTCGGCAGGCAAGCACCAGATCACGATGGCATGCGACGGCCCCGACATCATGGGCGCAAGTGAGGAGTTGCGCAGTGCTTTCGGCAATCTGGCCTCGAACGCGGTGCGCTACACGCCAGCTGGCGGCACCATTCACCTGACCTGGGCGGATACGCCCGATGGTCTGCAGTTCACGGTTCAAGATAGCGGCATCGGCATCAGCGTCGAGCATATCTCGCGTCTGACTGAACGCTTTTACCGGGTCGACAAGAGCCGCTCGCGCGAGACTCAGGGTACCGGCCTTGGACTGGCCATCGTCAAGCATGTGCTGTTGCGCCACGGCGGCAACCTGATCATCAAATCGGTCGCAGGCAAGGGCAGCACCTTTACCGCCTGCTTGCCGAAGTCGGTGATCGCGGCCGCTGTGCGCGAATTGCCGGTTCCCGCGCAGTGAGCGCTGGCTCAATGCGCGCGCCCGGTGGCGCCGGCGACTGAGGTGGCGCCGGCGCATTGACTGTCGCTCGACTAACTGCCGCCTGGCATGGGTTACAATCGGCCTTACCCATTAGCAACGTCAGAGCCCTTTTCCCGATGATTTCAAGACGCATTTCCCTGATTGCCTTCGCCTGCGTGCTGGCAAGTTGCAGCGCCAAGGCGCCGCTGTTGCCGGCGCAGCCGCAAGTTCAGTTGCCGCAGCCCAAAATTCTGATCGGCCTCGCGCTGGGCGGCGGCGCCGCGCGCGGCTTTGCCCATATCGGCGTCATCAAGGCGCTCGAATCGCAGGGCATCATGGCCGATATCGTCGTTGGCACCAGCGCCGGCAGCGTCGTCGGGGCCTTGTATGCGGCTGGAAATTCAGGCTTTGCGCTACAGAAAATGGCGCTCGAAATGGATGAGGCGGCCATTGCCGACTGGGCGCTGCCGCTGTTTTTTCGCACTTCCGGCGTACTCAAGGGCGAGGCGCTGCAAAACTATGTCAATGGTGCCATCCACAATGCGCCCATCGAAAAATTGAAGATTCCATTCGGTGCTGTCGCCACCGACTTGAAAAATGGCATGCCAATTTTATTTCGTTTGGGTAATACCGGGATGGCGGTGCGCGCATCGTCGGCGGTGCCGGGCGTGTTCCAGCCGGTGCAGATCGGCACACATCGCTATGTCGATGGCGGCCTGGTGGCACCTGTTCCGGTGCGTTTTGCGCGCGAAATGGGCGCCGATTTCGTCATCGCCGTCAATATTTCATCGCAGCTCGAGAAGCAGGTGGCGCTCAGCTCGCTCGAAGTGCTGATGCAAACTTTCAGCATCATGGGCCAGCGCATCAATCAGTTCGAACTCAAGGATGCCGATATCGTCATCGAACCGGGCTTGGGCAGCATGAGCGGCAATGATTTCAACGGCCGTAATCTGGCGATTCTGGCTGGAGAACAAGCAGCATTTGCGGTGATGCCCCAAATTAAGCAAAAGCTGAAGGCGGCGCGCATGCAGTCGGCCCCGCAATGAGTGGAAGTGGCAGTGTACAATCGCCACTTCATTCAAAAGGACTCATAATGCAATCGAAACCTGTTTTGACACTTGTAGATGTAAAGAAAATCGCTGCTGCAGCCGAAGCCGAAGCGCTCGCCAACAACTGGCCGGTCGTCATTTCGATCGTCGACGATGGTGGTCATTTGCTGTGGTTGCAGCGCATGGATGGTGCTGCGCCGATCTCGTCGCACATCGCCCCTGCCAAGGCAAAGACGGCTGCACTCGGTCAGCGCGAAACAAAAGTGTATGAAGAGATGATCAACAATGGCCGTGTGTCGTTCTTGAGCGCGCCGATGATCGAAGGCATGCTCGAAGGCGGCGTGCCCATCATCGTCGATGGTCATTTTGTCGGCGCGGTCGGCGTCTCGGGTGTGAAGGCACCGGAAGATGCACAAGTTGCCAAGGCTGGCATCGCGGCACTGAACTGATGCACTCCGGTTGCTGCGCTCCTGGCGCAGCAACCGGCATGGATGGGCGCCTTCTGGCGCCCATCGTCGCAATGAGTGGGCATGATCGAGGCATGATTGGGGCATGAACCGGGCATGAGCAGGGGGCTCTCGTGGTATCCTTGCGTGTTGCGTTGCCGTACTAAATTGCGCTGTAGCACGATTGCCGGAAGGGGTTCTTTGCGCTATAATCGCAGGTTAACCATTCTTACATCAGCCGTAGCGCCCTCCATCATTCCATCATTCAATACGACCAGCAAACCCAGGCCTTAGTGCGGGGGCGGTCGGTCTGAAATGGCGCAGCTACGGTAACTTTATCAGGAGTTACCCCTTGCCGCCATTTTTTTCTGGCCCTACCGTTCCAGCCATTCTAGCGCTCGCTGACGGAACGATTTTCAAAGGCTTTTCAATCGGCGCCGCCGGTCATACGACGGGCGAGGTGGTGTTCAACACCGCCATGACCGGGTATCAGGAAATCCTGACCGACCCTAGTTATTGCCGCCAGATCGTCACGCTGACGTATCCGCACATCGGCAACACCGGCGTCAATCCCGAAGACGTCGAATCGGCGCATGTG
>JBLHNV010000286.1:0-4030 GCA_047623125.1 Janthinobacterium sp.
GAATGCAACCGAAGTTTTGCAGCTATTGACATGAAGTCCGGCATGCACGGCCGATGCGCATGTTGATTCGCCTGTTAAACTGGCACTACCAGCCATGGCGCCTGGCCCGGCGCAGATCTTCCATCTGAAACGACATGTACAAGACAACAAGCACGAGCACATTTGAACAAACCGGCCACCCTCCGGCCACCACGACCGAACACCGCGGCATCCGCTTTTTGCACCTGGGCACGCCGTGGGTACAAGGAGCGATGCGCCTGGCCAAGCCAGACAACATCGAACTCGACTATGTGCAAATGATGATGATGTGGATGCTGTTCAAGGAGCAGCCACTACATGTTGCCCAGCTCGGTTTGGGCAGTGCCGCGCTCACCAAATTTTGCTACCACCGGTTTCCTGCAACGCGCGTCACGGCGATTGAACTCAATCCGAACGTGATCGCCATCTGCGGCGCGCTGTTTGGCTTGCCGCCCGACGACGAGCGCTTGAACGTCATTGAAATGAACGCACTCGATTTCGTGATGCACCCGGCCAACAGGAACAGCATCGACATCTTGCAAGTTGATCTGTACGACCAGGATGCGCGTGGCCCGGTGCTCGACACGCCAGAGTTTTATCAGGCTTGCGCCGATTGTCTGACCGACGACGGCATCATGATGACCAATGTCTTCGGCGATTTCGACAATTACGACAAGAATTTGCAGGCGATCGAAGAAGTGTTCGATGCGGTGGTGTGGGTGCCGGAATTGCACGACTCGAACATCGTCGTGATCGCATTCAAGAAATCACCGCAACTCGATTTCAGCGTACTGTATGAGCGTGCGGCCGCCATCAAGTCGCGCATGAACCTGCCCGCCAAGTCGTGGGTGACCGGATTGAAAAAGTGGATGATCGATCAAGACACGGCCAACGACGGATAGATGCCAAGCGATGGCATGCGGGCGTCTCATCTGGACTGCGACTGCAACGGCGACGGCCACGCCGGCGTCGACCAGATGACGGCTGCGAGCGACGGGCGCCAACTCGCACGCATCAAAAGAGCATCAATGAAACGCGGGTTGCTGGCCGCCGCCCCGCGCGCTACCAGGCGCCGGCTGGCGGCTGGTGGCTGGTGGCTGGTGGCTGGTGGCTGGTGGCTGGCAAAACGGTCGCATGACGCTCAAATTCATCAAACCCTGAGCACTTGATCACTGGCCTGGCCTTGATGGATTAATTCAGGAACAGCTGGAAAATCAAGCCGCTGGTGCTGCCGACCAGCACGAAATCGCCGCCGGTTCGCACCCAGTGGTAGCCGCGCGGCGGTGCAGCCAGGCGGTGGCTGCGCCAGTTATTGACGATATATTGCCGGCCACGGTATTCGCGCGCCAGATAGCCTCCCTTGCGCATGTCGTGCCTTGGACCGGCACCCCGCCCTGCGTCAGCGTAGCGGTGGCGCGGCCCGTGGCTGCGGTACTGGCTGCGGTCGATCCGATCGCCATGCCGGGCGTGCTCCCTGCGGCCTCGAGCATAATCCTTTTGGCCTCGATCATGCTCCTTTTGGCTACGATGGTGGCGCTCGCCGCGTTGCTCGGAATGCTCGCCGCGTTGCTCGGAGCGCTCGCCGCGCCGAGTATGGCGGTCATCGTCCTTGGCAAAGGCGGGTGCGGTGGCCAGCAGGCACACTGTCATCAGGGCAGAAAAAAACGCTTTCGTCTTCATGGGAACTCCGTGTCATGGTGGGATGAAGCTCGCCGGTGTGCAGCACCGGCAACATGGCGCCCGGTGGTGGCGCGTCAGCCTTTGATATTGCTTACATTAAACACCGAACGGCGATGTGCTTCCAGTCAGGTTTGGTAACGCACGTTACAAGATGTATCCATAAAATATTTTCTATGCCATGGCCAAGCCTGATATGATCGCCGCCGAGCATTGGGGAGTAGTCGTCTGCCAGGATAGCCCGGCAGAACCTGTATCAACATGATTGGCCCGCAGGCCATGGTGCAGGTGGTTGAAGAACTTGACGAGACCATTGAATCAGGGGCGGCCGCATGGGCCGGAGTCGCCTCTGGATCATTGGTTAATCATCCGGCCCGCGCACCTGAATCTCAAAATGGAAGCATTTCTCATCTCCGGCGGCATTGTCGCCCTCGCTGAAATCGGCGATAAAACACAGCTGCTGGCTTTCCTGCTGGCCGCCAGATTCCGCAAACCCTTGCCGATCGTACTGGCCATTTTTGTCGCCACTATTGCCAATCACACATTTGCCGCCGCCATCGGCTTCTGGATCACCGCAATGATGGGGCCGCACGTGCTGCGCTGGGTGCTGGGAATATCGTTCCTGGCGATGGCGGCATGGACGCTGGTGCCCGACCAGATCGACGAAGACGACACCAAACTGGTCAATTACGGCGTGTTTCTGACCACGCTGATCGCCTTTTTCATCGCCGAGATGGGCGACAAGACTCAAATTGCCACCGTCGTACTGGCAGGGCGTTATGACAACCTGATTGCCGTGGTTGCCGGCACCACGTTCGGCATGATGCTGGCCAACGTGCCGGCGGTCTATCTGGGTGAAAAAATCGCCCACCGAATGCAGCTAAAGCTGGTGCACGGCATCGCCGCCGCCGTGTTCGCCATGCTCGGGCTGGCGACGCTGTTCGGCGTTGGCGCCAGCTTCGGCTTTTAAGGCCTTTTTTCAGGCCCGTCTGGAGTGGCGCTTGGCGCCGGATTTGACGCCGGGGTTGACGCCTTGCCGGCAGACCCGCCGACGATGCGCAGCTGAACCGGATGGTCGCGCCCGTCATCGACGAGTACGACCACATTGCCGCTTTGTTCAACGTCATCGACTGTCAGCCCGGCCTCTACCGCATCGGCGACACCGATGACATGGATGCGGTAGAGACTGGCGCCATGGCGGTAGCGCACCGTGAACCCATCCCAGTCTCCCGGCAACTGCGGCGTCAGTATCAGGCTGGCGCCTGAACGCGTGATGCCCAGCAAGGATTCAATGATCAAGCGGTACATCCAGCCCGACGAGCCGGTGTACCAGGTCCAGCCACCACGCCCGACATGAGGCGCGACCGCGTAGACGTCGGCGGCCACCACATACGGTTCCACCATGTAGCGCGCGCAAGCGGCTGGCGTATTGCCGTGCTGGACAGGATTGAGCATGCGCAGCAATTCCCAGGCGCGCGCGCCATCGCCCAATTTGGCAAACGCCATCGCCGTCCAGATCGCCGCATGCGTGTATTGGCCGCCGTTTTCGCGCACGCCGGGCACGTAGCCGCGAATGTAGCCGGGGTTCTTTGGCTGCGCATCGGACTCGTCCGGGTGCGGCGTGATCGGCCCGAAAGGCGGATCGAGCAACTGGATCAGGCCGAATTCGCGCCGCACCAGCCGGGCGTCGACTTGCTCCATCGCGCCGCGCGCGCGCTCCAGGTCAGCCGCGCCTGAGAGCACGGCCCAGCTTTGCGAGATCGAATCGATCTGGCATTCCAGGTTATCTTTCGATCCCAGCGCCGTGCCATCGTCGAAATAGGCGCGCCGGTACCACTGGCCATCCCACGCGTGTTGCTCGACATTGGTGGCCAGCGTGGCAGCCTCGGTACGGCATTTTTCAGCGAATTCGGGCTGGTCGTTTTGCTGTGCGATATCGGCAAAGCGCAACAGCACGTCGTACAGGAAAAAAGCCAGCCAAACGCTTTCGCCCTTGCCTTCGGAGCCGACCTTGTCCATGCCATCGTTCCAGTCGCAGGAACCGATCAAAGGCAAGCCATGCTGGCCGAAACGCAGCGCACGCAGGATCGCCAGTTCACAGTGCCGGTACAAGTCGGCGCTGACGCAAGAATGGCCCGGCAAGTCGTAGTTGGAATCCTCGTCGGGATTGAGCGCGCGCCCTTCCAGGAACGGCGCCGACTCGGCCAGTACGGACCAGTCGCCAGTGCTGCTGATGTAGCGACAAGTCGCCAGCGGCAGCCACAGATAATCGTCGGAACAATGGGTACGCACGCCGCGCTCGGACGGCGGATGCCACCAGTGCAGCACGTCGCCT
>JBLHNV010000287.1:0-4015 GCA_047623125.1 Janthinobacterium sp.
GCCCGAAGCTCCCGACGGGCCGGATATGACGCCCATGCCTGAGGCCGCCCCTGCTGCGCAGTTGCCCGACGCGTTGACAGCGTCCGCCGCGCAGGTGGAGCCCACCGCAGCGGAAAACTTGCCGACACCGCGCTACCTGAAGGAAAACGATACGCCGCTCGCGCTGGCCTGGCGCGTTGTCGTCGGACGTTACCGTGCCATCCGCGACAAGGCCAGCCGCAACTTCATGCGCCGCACCTTGCGCATTGGCATTTCGGCGCGCATTTTTCACCCGGAACCGGGCAGCATCGGATTACGCAGCAAGAATTTGCAATACCTTGAAGAATCGATCGCGCAGTGGGTCATGTCGCGCGATGTGCTGGTGTTCATGATTCCGACCGTCAATACCGGCGGTTTGCTGCATCCCAGTAACATCACACTGCGTCACTACGCGCGCCACCTCGACGGCCTGGTGCTGCAGGGCGGGGCCGACGTGTCGCCGCAATCGTATGCCGAGTCGGCCACGCGTCCGGAATGGGGCGGCGACCGCGCGCGTGATCTTTATGAACTGGAGTTGTTGCACGAATTTGTCGACGCCGGCAAACCGGTGCTTGGCATTTGCCGCGGCTGTCAGCTGATCAACGTCGCTTTCGGCGGCACGCTGTACCAGGACATCGCAGCCGAATCGCCGGCCGCCAGCGAGCATGTCAACGCGCTGTACGACAAGCTGCACCATTCGATCAGTTTTGCCAAGGGGTCATCGCTGGAAGCGTTGTTTCCGAAACAAGGCACGGCGCTGGTAAATTCGATCCACCACCAGGCGGTCAAGAGTCTGGGGCGCGACATCACCGTCGAGGCGCGTTCGCATGGCGACAATATCATCGAAGCGATCCGCTACCAGCGCGCGCATTTCGTGATGGGCTTGCAATGGCATCCGGAATTCCATTCGGCCGGCAGCACGGAATTGCTCGACTGTACGCCGATCTTGGACACTTTTTTGCGCGCCGCGCGCGAAACCCGGTTTTAAGGCGCGGGTCTTGACGGCGCCGCTGCAACGCTTCAGTCCGGGCTCGAGCGCATTCAGAAAGTCATCGCTTCGCCGCGAAAGCTCCGGATCGCGGTGTCGACCATGCCTTCGGCGCTGCCTTGGCGCTGGTACTGGGTGCGCAGATACTGCGCATCGCTGCATTGCATTGCGGCCTGCGCCAGGTGCTGCAATCCTGCGCTGCCGCCCAGCGCCTCGCTGTACGGCGCCATCTTGCGCAGCGTCGTGATGATGTCTTCGCGCAGCGACATCGTTTCATAGGTTTTCGGGTGCGTGATTGCGCCGTCCAGGCCGAAGCGGCAAGCCTGGAATCGGTTGTAGTTGTAGACCAGGTAATCATCCTCGACGGGCGCAGCTTCGCGCCGCTCCAAAAGGTGGCAGCACAGTGCCTGCAGATACGCGGCCAGCGCGGCAGCGCGCTCGACCGTCAATGGCGTGTCGCACACGCGCAATTCGATGGTGCCAAATTCCGGCTTGGGCCGGATATCCCAATAGAAATCTTTCATGCTCTTGATAATGCCGGTCTTTTCCATCTTGGCAAAATAGACGTCGGAAAATTCTTCCCAGCGCAGCATGAATGGCGCGCGCCCGCTCATCGGAAAGGCAAACACCGAATTGAGCCGGGCCGAGTCGAACAGCGTGTCACGCCCCTGCACGAACGGCGACGACGCCGACAGCGCGATGAAGTGGGGTACGTAGCGGTTCAGCGAATGCAGCAGGAACATTGCATCATCGCCCGACGCGCAGCCGATATGGACGTGCTGGCCGAAGATCGTGAACTGTTTTGCCAGGTAACCGTATAGCGCAGACAATTCCTGGAAGCGCGGTTTGGAAAAGATTTTCTGCGCTGACCATTGCTGGAACGGATGGGTGCCACCGCCGCAAATGCCGATGTTGAGCCGGTCGCCCGCTTGCACCAGCGTGTCGCGAATTTCCTGCAGTTGGGCCAGCAGCGGCTGGTGCCCTGTATGCACGCTCGAATTGATTTCGATCATGCTCTCGGTGATCTCGGGCGTCACGTTGCCGGGGAACGGTTTGCGATTCAGCAGGTGTAGCAAGTCCGGGCTGGCGTCCGCCAGATCGAAGTCCGACAGATTGACCAGTTGTAATTCCAACTCGACGCCAAAGGTCAGTGCGTCCGAGCGGCCAAATGGTTCGAGTGGCATCTAATGCTCCGATTTCTGTTGGGTTTCCCTGGCCCAGATCAGCGCGCGCTGGATTACGATCGGTCCCACTATTTCCATGATCAGCGCCATGGCCGCCAGCGCGCTCAATTCGCTTCCCAGGTCGACGCCGCTTTGCCTTGCATGTTCGAGCAGCAAGATGATGAAGGCCGATACCGGCGTCAGCGCCATGCCGGTCAGTGCCCCTTTGCGCCACGAAATCCCGCTAATGTGTGAAAACGCGGCCACGCTGACGACTTTGGTGAGAAAGCGCGCGCCGATCACCAGCAGCGCCAGGCCGGTGCCGGCAGCGATCGTCGGCCATTGCATCGTCGAGGCGGCGAATACGAACAGCAGCACCGTCAGCAATTCGCCCAGCGCACCGAAATTGCGCTGGGTCCTGCTGAAGGCGACGCGCCGGTGGCGCGCGACCAGGCCAAAAGCCAGCGTCGATAGCAACGGCGACAGGCTGGTGCTGTAAGTGAGCGCTACCAGCAGAATCACCGACAGCGCGAATGCGACGGTGGCATCTTGCGTCATGTTGCCCAGTATGCGCAGCATGGCCGGTACGACGACGCCGAACAGCGCGCCGACACCGACCGAGGCCAGTAGCACGATCAGGCTGCTGGTGGTGGCGCCCAGCAAGTCGCCCGAGCTATGAAAGATCCACAGTCCGACGATGGCATTGAAGGTGAACACGGCGAGCACGCAATTGATCGCCGTCAGATGCAGCAGGCGTTCGGTAACCTGGCCCGAGCTGCGCTCTTCGTTGATGACGCGCAGCACCGTGGCCGGCGAGGTTGACATCGCCAGCGAGGCCAGCAGCAGTGCATTCATCGATGTCACGCCAAACTGGTGCGCGATCAGGTAGACGATGGCAAAGGTGCTGATTGCCTCGACCAGCCCGGTCACGCCCAGCCACGGGTTGTTGCGCAGCCAGCGCAGATTGATCCGGTAACCCATTTCGAACAGGATCAGGCCGAATGCGACATCGGCCATCAGCAGCATGGTCGCGCTGCCCGCTTGCGGCAGCACGCCGATCTGGCTGTGCGCCAGCACGAAGCCGACCAGCCCGTAAAAGCTGATCCTGGGCAAACCGGTCCAGCGGTGGCCGAACTCGCCAGCGACCCAGGCGACGGCGATCGCAAACGGCCACGACAGATCGGCCAGGATCGATAACAGTGATTGCAAGGGCGTTCCTTCCTTCAATGGGTGCGCGGGTGGGATTGCCCGCAGTGCCTGGCGCCGGCTGCAGCCTTATCGTTGGCCTTATCTTTGGCCTTATTTGGCCAATTGGCGCATTGCGCGCTCGAGTCCATCTATTGACAGAGGAAACATCCGGTTGCCCATCAATTGCAAAATGATGGCGATCGACTGGCGGTGTTGCCACAAGCCTTCGGGCTCCGGGTTGAGCCAGACAAATTTCGGGAAGGCTTGCGTGAAGCGGGCCAGCCAGGCTGAGCCAGCTTCTTCATTATTGTATTCGACCGAGCCGCCCGGTTGCACAATTTCATACGGACTCATTGTGGCGTCGCCGACGAAAATAAGCTTGGTGTCGGGCCCATACTTGCGCAGCACATCCCAGGTCGGGAAGCGCTCCGCATTGCGGCGCCGGTTGTTTTTCCACAGGTAATCGTAGACGCAGTTGTGGAAGTAAAAGAATTCCATGTTCTTGAATTCGGTGCTGGCCGCCGAAAACAACTCTTCGGTGCGCCCGATGTGATCGTCCATGCTGCCGCCGACGTCGAGCAGCATCAGCACCTTGATCTTGTTCTTGCGCTCGGGTTGCATCCGGAAGTCGAGGTAGCCGGCATTGTTGGCGGTGGCC
>JBLHNV010000288.1:0-3997 GCA_047623125.1 Janthinobacterium sp.
CCACGTGGCGGAATTGGTAGACGCGCATGGTTCAGGTCCATGTGCCGTAAGGTGTGGGGGTTCGAGTCCCTCCGTGGGCACCACTACAGAAATAGCAGAAAAGAAACGCCGCACACTTTAACGAGTGTGCGGCGTTTTTCACATGGGCACGCGGTACGCGAACGACCGCGCCTCACAGCAGGGATGCACTACCGCCCCCTCTGACCGACAATAAAAACAGGCAGCAATGCAGCAGGCATCTGCTGCAAACCGAAACGCCCCCTCCCGAGAACGCATGAAGACCCGGTCGAACATCCTGGCCGCTTGCCACTGCTGGCGGCAACGGCGTCGTAGTGTGATTGGCGCAGCAAACAAGGCGGTGCCATCGCCGGCCCCGAACTGCGCTCGATCCGACGGGAAAAAGGCGCGCGGGCGGCGCAAAGATAGTCATTGCGAAAAATCTGTACTTGCTAAATAATAAGCTTTAAAGAGACCTTACAAGAGCAGCGCCATGAAGTAACAGGGAAGTTCAGCAGCATCATACGAACCGGAGGAGAACTGTCATGTTTACCAATCCCGAGCAATTTGCATCTGCCACAAAAACACTGTTTGAATTTCAACTGATGACCTTCAATGCGCTGACCAGCAAGGCGGTTCAGGGCGTCGAACAGGTGCTCGCGCTCAATCTGGCGACGGCAAAATCGCAAGTGGCGCAATCGCTAGCGGCCGGCAGGGAAATGCGCGAGTCCAAAGATCCGAAGAGCGCGCTGGAACTGGCCAGCGCGCAAGCGCAACCGGGCATGGCCGACGCCGCGGCCTACAACGAGCAACTGAACCAGATCATCAAGGAAATCCACACCGAATTCACGACTGCCGCCGAAGCCCATCTGGCCGAAGCAAAATCGAACCTGAGTGCGCTGATCTACGACGTCACGCAGCACGTGCGACCGGGTTCTGAAAATGCGGTGGCCATCGTCAAGACGGCGATCGACAATGCATTCAACGGCTACGAGCAAGTAAACGAAGCCACCAAGCAAGCAGTCCAGGCGGTGGAAGCCGAGATCGCCAAGGCAGTTGCGCAAGTGGGCACGGCCAAGGCGGGCAAAAAATAATTCCTTAGTAACTTGCTGTCAGAGATCAGGGCCGCGCGATGCGGCCCTGTTTTTTTGCGCGCGTTTTGCGTCTGTTTTGCATGCACCATAGCCGCCACGCATGTGAAAACGGCTCACTCATTTTTCAATCATCGATACGCCTGATAGGTGCATGAATTTGGCCATGCAATTGCGCATGCCATCGCATCTGGTGCCGGCTCTTGAGGCGACCGGCTAGCCTGCCCGTTGGCGCACATGCCGCAAAGGCAGAGCGCGCTACTCATGCCGCTCCATCATAGCGCCTGGGGGGGTTCCTTTTGCCTGCTACGCCATCCTTTCTTAAGTTTGATCAAGGATGCTGCGAGCGCGCAATTGAGGTATCTCGATTACGCGAAGGCCGGCCCCGATGCGATGACATGTCCCGACGGTATGCGTATTTTCCAGCGGCCCAGGCGCCATGCTCACTGGCCACTCTGGCTGAATTGACCGCCACGCCCGGTTCCATCTGCAGGCGTTTTGTCGGTAGCGCAAAATAAAGAAGGATGTCGGGGACTCAAGTCGGGCAGCACGACGGTGCGCAATGCGGAGCATGGCAATGGCGTCATACTGAATCAGCCAACCTACGACTGTGGTGCCCATACGCAATTTTGTGGCTTTTTTTTGTGGCTTTTTTATTTCTGCAAAAGCCATAAAATCCGATGACTTGGTCAGAACAGGTGTTGCCGTTTGGTCCAGCGGCAACACCGTACCGAAAAGGAAAGAATGTGATCGTTCGTTGCGAAATCAATCTATATAGCGGGCTCAGCAATCCGTCCTGGGAATTGACGCCAGAACAGGCCGAAGACATGCTTGCCCGGCTCGCGACCTTGCCTGAAGTAACGCACGGCACGCTCGAGGAAAAACTCGGTTATAGCGGCATCTACCTTACTGCCACCGGATCGATTGCGACCGGATTGCAAAGCGTCGCTGCGCATCTGGGCAAAGTCCGGGTAAGGACCCGCGACGGCAGGGAAAGCTGGCATCTGGATCGCAATCGCGCGCTTGAACGGACCTTGTTCCAGAGCGGCAAGAACGTCGTCGACAGCGACATTCTTGCCTTGATCGATTGCGAACTCGGTCCGTGACCGCCGTCAGGAATACTGCGCCGGGCAACAGCGCAACAGCCACCGGCGCGCCCGCCAATTCACCCACATCCGCCGCAGTGCTGCCGCTCCCAACGCCGCAGCCAGGAAATGGCCTGGCTCAAGCGCACTGAACCAGATAGCAGGCGTGAATACCCGAAAGCCTGGCACCCTGCCGGCAATTGCTTGCTTCGGGCGCTGACTGCCCCCCCCTGCCGACCCGCCCTCCCCGTTGGCGCGCTCCCGCTCGGGTGGCCGTGCAAGCGTTGCATTCAGTAAAAAATATTATTTTTGGCATCTTTTTTGCCGAAAACCCGCTGCGCCTCCGTTTACATGGCAATTTAACTGTATATTCATACATGTTTTCCAATTTACCTTTAGATGCGCCCGTACAGCGTTTTACCTCATCATGGCCTCCAACAAAGCGCATCAAACAACGGGATGGGCTGCCGGCGTCATTGCCGCAGCCCTCGTCGTGCATGCTGGCGCAGCAGGACCATGGCATTTATGGAGCATAGGCGCGATGATCGCCGGCATTTTTGGCGGCACCGCGCCCGATTGGCTGGAAGTAGCGTGGTGGTCGCCGCGTCGCCGGCTGTGGATCACGCACCGGACCTGGACCCATTGGGGCGTGGCCTGGATAGCGCTACTCGCTTATTCCTATCTGGCGCTAGGACAAATACCTTACGCGCCATTGCTGTTCGGTTTTGCTGCAGGCGGACTCATGCATCTGCTGGCCGACTGGCCCAATCCCCTGGGCGTGCCATGGATTATCGGACGTCATTCGCTGAAATTATGGAAAAGCGGACGCTGCGACTTTTTTGTAATTACTGCAGCGTGGAGCGCCGCCCTCATAGTCACCGATCATGTGTTCTTCAACAGCATGCACTCGATGAAAATAGTGGCCCTGATCAAATCGATACCCATGTGGTCTTGACATGCTGCCATGCAACGCATTGCATATCAGCAAATATATTTGCTTGGATACATTGTGAATGAGACAGGAAGTTGTTCGTATGTCACAATCAATTTTCCCTGCTGATTACATTGACAAGGTATTATGAAAATTGAAACCATGGCTGTTCATGCCGGTTACTCGCCGGATCCGACCACCAAGTCTGCAGCTGTCCCGATTTACCAGACCGTCGCTTACGCATTCGACAGCGCCCAGCACGGCGCCGACCTGTTCGACGTGAAGGTGCCCGGCAATATCTACACGCGCATCATGAACCCGACCCAGGACGTGCTGGAAAAACGGGTCGCGGCACTCGAAGGCGGCATCGCTGCGCTGGCGGTCGCATCGGGCATGGCGGCCATCACCTATGCCATCCAGACCATTGCCGAAAGTGGCGACAACTTCATTTCTGCCAGCCAACTGTATGGCGGCACCTACAACCTGTTCGCCCATACGCTGCCGCAAATGGGCATCGAAGTGCGTTTCGCCGATGCCCGCGCGCCCGAAACTTTTGCAGCACTGATCGACGCGCGCACCAAGGCCATCTTTTGCGAATCGATCGGCAACCCGCTGGGCAACGTCACCGACTTTGCCAGACTGGCCGACATCGCGCATGCCCACGGCATTCCCTTGATCGTCGACAATACCGTGCCCAGTCCCTACCTGTGCCGCCCGATCGAACATGGCGCCGATATCGTCGTCCATTCGCTGACCAAATATCTTGGCGGACATGGCAATAGTGTCGGCGGCGCCATCGTCGACAGCGGAAAATTTCCGTGGGCCGAGCACAAGGAGCGCTTCAAGCGGCTCAACGAACCGGACGTGTCTTACCATGGCGTCGTGTACACCGA
>JBLHNV010000289.1:0-3925 GCA_047623125.1 Janthinobacterium sp.
TGCTCGACTACGGCAAGAAGATCGGCGACGGCACGCCGCATGAAGTGCGCAACAACCAGAACGTCATCGACGCTTATCTGGGCGGTGGCGCAGAAGGTTAAGGCAGCAAGCTGCCTTCCTGCACAACGATCTGCCCTTGCCAGGGCAGATTCTCGCGCACAGCGCACTGAAGCGGGTTGGCCGGCAGGCACAATTTTCGCCGTTCAAAGGTAGGCGCCGCACAAACGCGGCAAACAAGGGGATTGCAATGAATGTCAGTTTTTTCTTCGAGGTGCTGATTGCAGGGTTGCTGTCGGGCGTGATGTATGCGCTGGTGGCGATCGGCTTCGTGCTCATCTACAAAGCGTCGGGCGTATTCAACTTCGCCCAAGGCGCGATGGTGTTCTTTGCCGCACTCACCTGCGTGGGTTTCATCGACGAGTTCGGCGTGCCGCTATGGCTGGCGATTCCGATGACCATCGTCGTCATGATCGGGCTCGGCATGGCGATCGAACGCGTAGTGCTGCGTCCGCTGGTCAACCAGCCGGAAATCACGCTATTCATGGCCACCATTGGTCTTGCATTCTTTATCGAAGGCCTGGCGCAGCTAATGTGGGGTTCGCAAGTGCACCGGCTCGACTTGCCGATCGCCGACGTGCCGATCCCGTTTCTGATGGATGAATTCAACATCATCGTGTCGCAATTTGACGTTGTCGCGGCCGCCATATGCGCGCTGATGGTGACCGCGCTGGCACTGCTGTTTGCCAAGACCAAGGTCGGGCGCGCACTGCGCGCGGTGGCCGACGACCATCAGGCGGCACTGGCGGTCGGCATTCCACTGCAGCAGATCTGGGCTGTGGTCTGGTCGGTGGCCGGAATGGTGGCGCTGGTGGCAGGTTTGCTGTGGGGTTCGCGTAACGGCGTGCAGTTCGCGCTGACGTTCATCGCATTGAAAGCGCTGCCGGTGCTGATCCTGGGCGGTTTCACGTCGGTGCCGGGCGCGATCGTCGGCGGCCTGATCATCGGGGCCTCTGAAAAACTGGCCGAGGTCTACATCGGGCCATTTGTCGGCGGTGGCATCGAAGGCTGGTTCCCCTATGTGCTGGCGCTGCTGTTTTTGCTGGTGCGCCCGGAAGGCTTGTTTGGCGAAAAAATCATCCGCCGGATTTGACAACCCGTTTTTAAAGACACAGGACAGAGCGTACTCGCACTGTTGCGCAGCCGCCATCCCACATAGCCCCCGGCACAGAGGAAAACCATGTTCTACCGTGAAGCAGGACAATTCAAGACCAGTTACCAGGCTGACAGCCAGATCTTCCCGATCCGCCAGGACCGCATTGCACTGATCACCACGCTAGTCGCAGCCGCCTGCCTGCTGCCGCTACTGGCCTCGCACTACATCCTGTCGGCGATCATGATTCCGTTCCTGATCTTTGCGCTGGCCGCGCTCGGCTTGAACATCCTGACCGGCTATGCCGGCCAGCTATCGCTGGGCACCGCCGCCTTCATGGCCGTGGGCGCCTTCGCTTCGTACAACTTCATGCTGCGCATTCCGGGCATGCCGATTTTGCTGGCCTTCGGATTGGGCGGATTCTGCGCGGCGATGGTCGGCATCGCATTCGGTTTGCCGTCGCTGCGCATACGCGGCTTTTATCTGGCCGCGTCGACGCTGGCGACGCAATTTTTCGTCATCTGGTGCCTGACCAAGATCGGCTGGCTGACCAACTACAGTTCATCGGGCGTCATCACCGCGCAAAAAATCGCAATCCTCGGCTTCAAGTTCGACACCCCGATCCGCAAATATCTGCTGGTACTGAGCATCGTGGCCCTGATGGCGCTGCTGGCCAAGAACATGATCCGCTCCAACATCGGCCGCTCTTGGATGGCGGTGCGCGACATGGACATGGCAGCCGAAGTGATCGGTTTCCGGCTGATGCGCACCAAGCTGCTGGCGTTCGCCGTCAGTTCCTTTTATTGCGGTGTGGCCGGCGCCCTGTATGCGTTTGCCTATCTCGGCACCGTCGAGCCGGAAGCGTACAACCTGGACCTGTCGTTCCGGATCTTGTTCATGATCATCATCGGCGGTGTCGGTTCAGTGCTCGGCTCCTTCCTGGGCGCCGCCTTCATCGTGCTGCTGCCGGTCGGGCTGAACATGCTGGCGCATGCGCTGTCGCTGCCAACCAATATTGCATCGAACCTGGAACTGATGGTGTTCGGGGCCTTGATCATATTTTTCTTGATCGTCGAGCCGCATGGCTTGGCGCGTTTGTGGCAAATCGGTAAGGAGAAATTGCGTCTGTGGCCATTCCCGCATTGATGTTGGAAAGGCTGGAAGGATCACCGTAAGCAATCACATACCGTTAATTTATTTTCATTGGAGAAGACAAAATGAAGTGCATCAAATCGCTGTTGCTGGGGGCCGCTTTCGTCAGCGCCGCCATGGGTGTCGCCAGTTCAGTGCAAGCCCAGGAACAATTCCTGGCGCTGCCATCGTACCGGGTCGGCCCGTATGCGGCCGGCGGCTCCGGCTTTTACGGCGGCGCCATCGATTATTTCAACCTGGTCAACATGAAAGGCGGCGTCAACGGCGTCAAGATCACCTGGGAAGAATGCGAAACCGAATACAACCCGTCGCGCGGCATCGAATGCTATGAGCGCCTGAAAACAAAGAATGGCGGCGCCACGCTGGTCGAGCCGCTCTCGACCAGCGTCGCCTACGGCATTCTGGACCGGGTGCGGCAGGACAAGATCCCGATGACGACGCTCGGCTACGGCCGCTCCGACGCCGCCAACGGCAAGGTATTTCCCTACATTTTTCCATTGATCACCAGCTACTGGAACCAGGCTGCTGGCATGATCAAGTACCTCGGCGACAAGAGCGGCGGCATGGACAAGCTCAAGGGCAAGAAGATCGTCCATCTGTACCATGACTCGGCCTTCGGCAAGGAGCCGCTGCCGGTGCTGGAAGCGCAAGCCAAGCAGTACGGCTTCGAACTGCTCAAGATCGCGGTCGCACCGCCGGGCAGCGAACAACAATCGCAATGGCTGCAAATCCGCCAGGCCAAGCCCGATTTCGTGATCCTGTGGGGCTGGGGCGTGATGAATTCGGTCGCGATCAAGGCTGCGCAACGCAACGGCTTCCCGCGTGAAAAAATGCTCGGCGTCTGGTGGGCCGGTTCCGAGGAAGACATGATTCCCGCTGGCGAAGCAGGCAAGGGCTACAGCGCGATGACCTTCAATACACCAGGCAACTATCCGGTGCTGGACCAGATCCGTACCGAGCTCTACGCCGCAGGCAAGGGCAACCTGTCCGACCAGGACCGCATCGGTTCCGTCTATCACATGCGCGGCCTGACGGCAGCCATCCTGTGGGTCGAGGCCATGCGCACGGCGCAGGAAAAATTCGGCAAAGGCAAACCGGTCAGCGGCGAACAGATGCGCTGGGGCCTGGAAAACCTGGACGTCGACGCAGCACGCCAGAAAAAGATCGGCGCGCTGAACATGTTCCCGCCGGTAAAAACGAGCTGCGAAGATCATGAAGGCTCGGGCGCGGTCAAGGTCCAGCAGTGGGATGGCAAGAAATGGATCGCCGTCACGCCCGACTGGATCGTCGGCGACAAGGCGCTGACGCGCTCCTTGCTGGAAGAGTCGTCGCTCAAATATGCCGCTGAAAAGAAGATCACGCCGGCCTGTCTGAAATAAGCACTCTCAAGCAAATCCTGTGCGGACGGCAAGTCCGTCCGCACATTTGAACAAAGAACCCGCCATGACCAATGTCACCAACATAGACAGCCAGAGCCAGAGCCAGAGCCAGAGCCAGAGCCAGAGCCAGCCGTACCTGTCAGTGAACAACATCGAAGTCATTTACGACCATGTGATCCTGGTCCTGAAGGGCGTTTCACTGCAGGTGCCGCAGGGCAAAATCGTGGCCTTGCTGGGCGCCAAT
>JBLHNV010000290.1:0-3913 GCA_047623125.1 Janthinobacterium sp.
GCCGCGTCAGCAGGCGCCACGCGGGCGCCGGCAGGCACCGCAGGGTGAGGAAGTACAGCGCGGCATCGGTTCCGGTTTCATTATTTCTGCTGAAGGCTTCGTGCTGACCAATGCACACGTCGTCGACGGCGCCGACGAAGTGTATGTGACGCTGACGGACAAGCGCGAATTCAAGGCCAAGGTGCTGGGTGCCGATGTCCGGACCGACGTTGCCTTGCTGAAGATCGATGGCGCCAACCTGCCGCTCCTGACGATGGGCGATTCCAGCAAAATTCGCGTTGGCGAGTGGGTGATCGCGATCGGCTCGCCGTTCAACCTTGAAAACACCGTCACTGCCGGCATCATTTCGGCCAAGTCGCGCGAAACCGGCGATTACCTGCCAATGATCCAGAGCGACGTTGCGGTCAATCCGGGTAATTCCGGTGGCCCGTTGATCAACATGCGCGGCGAGGTGATCGGTATCAATTCCCAGATCGCGACGCTGTCCGGTGGTTACAACGGCATTTCGTTTGCCGTGCCGATCGCCGAGGCGATGCGGGTGGCCGATCAGTTGAAGAAGACCGGCAAGGTTACGCGCGGGCGCATTGGGGTCCAGATCGCTGATCTGGGCAAGGAAGTGGCCGAATCTTTGGGCTTGAAGAGTGCGCAGGGTGCCGAAGTGTCGATGGTGGAGCCGGGCGGCCCTGCCGATAAAGGTGGTGTCAGGGTCGGCGATATCATCCTCAAATTCAATGGCGTCATCATCGAGCGCTCGTCCGACCTGCCGCGCCTGGTCGGTGCTACCGAAGTGGGCAGCAAAGCCAGCATGACCGTTTGGCGCCAAGGTGCTCAGCAAGAATTGAGCATCACCATCGTTGAACTGGAGCCGGAAAAGGTGGCGAAGAAGCCGGATGCACCGACGGCAGTGCCAGCGGTGAATGCGCTGGGGTTGGCGGTTAGTGACATGACGCAAACCCGGAAAAAGGAATTGCAACTCGATGCCGGTGTCGTCGTGGATGTAGTCGAAGGTGCTGCCGCGCGCGCCGGTCTGCAGGCTGGAGACGTGATTTTGCAACTGAATAACACCGAGATCAAGGATGCCAGTCAGTTCAATGCGGCCGTTGCCAAGCTCGATCCGAAGAAGCCTTCGGTCGTGCTGGTGCGACGCGGTGACATTTCACAATTCGTATCGCTGCGTCCGGTTGCCAAGTAAATATGGGCCTTGAATCTGCCGGGGCCGGGGCGGTTCCGGGGGCGCCGCGCTGCGCACTACATTTCACACTGTATTCGCGCAGTTATTGCCATTTGTGCCAAGACATGCTGGACGCGTTGCAAGCGCTGCACAGCGCGGCGCGGCCATTCACTGTCGAGGTCATCGATGTCGATGCCGATGCGGCGCTGGTGGAAAAGTACGATGAACTGGTGCCGGTGCTGTTTGGCGACATCGAAGGAGCCGAGCTATGCCATTATTTTCTCGATGAAATGAAGGTCAGGCAATATCTGGCGCAGTACGACGATGCCGGAAAAGCTTGATTTTTATTATTATTCAATGTGCGGTGTCACCGGCGGCCCGCACAATCCTTTCAAAAGGTAACGCGCGACGGCCGGATCCGGTGCCGGATCGCATAATTCGGGCTTTCCCCCCTGAAATCCGGTAAAATGCCGGGGGCGAATAGTTTCCATTTTTTTATAGTCGCTTCTGTCGCTGCAAAGGCGCTCGCCCGGGGCATCAACGCCCTGCCAGGAGCGCTTTTTTTGTCATTGTGCGGGCGTGGTCCCGCTCTGGCAGTATATTCACCACTCGGTTTGATATTTTTAAATGAACAACATACGCAATTTCTCCATCATCGCCCACATCGATCACGGCAAGTCGACCTTGGCCGATCGCATCATCCAATTGTGCGGCGGCTTGTCCGACCGCCAGATGGCGGCGCAAGTACTCGATTCGATGGATCTGGAGCGCGAGCGAGGCATTACGATCAAGGCCCAGACGGCAGCGCTGTCGTACACGGCCAGAAATGGTGAAGTCTACAACCTGAACCTGATTGACACGCCGGGCCACGTCGACTTCAGTTATGAAGTGAGTCGTTCGCTGTCGGCATGTGAAGGTGCACTGCTGGTCGTCGATGCATCGCAAGGTGTGGAAGCGCAAACAGTCGCCAACTGCTACATGGCGCTGGAACTGGGTGTTGAAGTGGTGCCGGTGCTAAACAAGATCGACTTGCCCAATGCCGACCCGGCCAATGCGACCGCTGAAATCGAAGACGTGATCGGTATCGACGCGACCGACGCTGTGCATTGCTCGGCCAAGAGCGGTCTGGGCGTCATCGATGTGCTGGAGACGCTGATACTGAAAGTACCTGCGCCCAAGGGTGACCCTGATGCGCCGCTGCAAGCGCTGATCGTTGATTCCTGGTTCGACAATTACGTTGGCGTCGTGATGCTGGTACGCATGATCAATGGCACCCTGCGCCCGAAAGATAAAATTCTGCTGATGGCCAGCGGTTCGGTTAATCTGGTCGAGAGCATCGGCGTGTTTGCGCCGCGCTCGGTGTCGCTGCCGAGTTTGTCGGCCGGGCAGGTCGGCTTCATCATCGCCGGCATCAAGGAATTGAAAGCAGCCAAGGTCGGCGATACGGTCACGCTGGCCAGTCGCCCGGCCGCAACCCCATTGCCTGGCTTCAAGGAAGTACAGCCGCAAGTGTTCGCCGGCCTGTTCCCGGTTGAAGCGAATCAATACGATGCACTGCGCGATTCGCTCGAAAAGCTGAAGTTGAACGACGCTGCGCTGCAATACGAACCGGAAGTATCGCAGGCGCTGGGTTTCGGCTTCCGCTGCGGCTTTCTCGGTTTACTGCACATGGAAATCGTCCAGGAACGCCTGGAGCGCGAATTCGACATGGACCTGATCACGACGGCGCCCACCGTCGTGTATGAAGTGATACTGCGCGATGGCACGCTGATTAATGTCGATAATCCGTCCAAGATGCCCGACCCGACCCGCATCGAAGAAGTGCGCGAACCGATCGTTACCGTCAATTTGTACATGCCGCAGGAATACGTCGGCTCGGTGATCACCTTGTGCATCGCCAAGCGTGGCATCCAGATGGACATGAGTTACCACGGCCGTCAGGTCAAGCTGATCTATGAAATGCCGATGGCCGAGATCGTGCTGGACTTCTTCGACAAGCTGAAATCGACGTCGCGCGGTTACGCGTCGATGGATTACGAGTTCAAGGAATACCGCGCGGCCGACGTCGTCAAGGTCGACATGCTGATCAACAGTGAGCGCGTCGATGCACTCGCTATCATTGTGCACCGTTCGAACAGCCAGTACCGCGGGCGCGCCGTCGCGGCCAAGATGCGCGAATTGATTCCGCGCCAGATGTTCGATGTGGCGATCCAGGCCACGATCGGTACCAACATCATTTCGCGCGAAAACGTCAAGGCGCTGCGCAAGAACGTGCTGGCAAAATGCTATGGCGGCGACATCAGCCGCAAGAAGAAATTGCTCGAAAAACAAAAGGCAGGCAAGAAGCGGATGAAACAGGTGGGCTCGGTCGAGATACCACAAGAGGCTTTCCTGGCCATCTTACAAGTGGACGATAAATGAACCTGCAAATGATCCTGGGCAATTTTGCCTTGATCCTGTTCGTGCTGATGGTGCTAACTGGCATCATTTGGTGCCTGGATGTGTTTTATCTGGCCCCTCAGCGCCGCGTCTGCGCCGACCGGGCGCTGGCCGATTTTGATGCGCGCAACGTCAAGCTGAGTGCAGATGGCATCAAGGTCGAGCACGACAGCAGCCGCGCCAGGATCGAAGCGGCACTGCTGCGCCAGCCGACGTGGATAGAGTATTCAGGCAGCTTTTTCCCGGTCATCGCGCTGGTGTTTGTGCTGCGCTCTTTCCTGTACGAGCCATTCAAGATTCCAT
>JBLHNV010000291.1:0-3899 GCA_047623125.1 Janthinobacterium sp.
CGGATGGCGCCGCTCGACCCGGTCGCAGCGCGCGCGGTGTTGCAAAGTCTGTTCGGCTTGTGGCGTGACGGCATGAACGCGCCGTTGCCGACCGCTTGCAAGACGGCGCTGGCGCTGCTGCAAGATGGCGATCCGGCGCTGGTCTATGACGGCGCACATCAGATTTCCGGCGAATCCGATCAACCTTGCCTGGCCCGATTGTGGCCCGATTTTGCCAGCCTGGCGGCGCAAGCGCGCTGGCACGACGTCTCAAGCGCGCTGTACGGCCCGCTGGTCGACTGGCTTACGCATCACGTCGTCATCGAAGACATCGTTCCCGATGATGCAGCAGAAGATGAAGGGACTCCATCATGAGCAGCATCGAACTCGACCCGCTGCATTTTCCGCTGCACGGTGCGCGCCTGATCGAAGCCTCCGCCGGGACGGGCAAGACCTGGACCATCGCTGCGCTGTATTTGCGTCTGGTGCTGGGCCATGGTGGCGCTGGTGACGAGGGCGTGCCGGGCAACGGTTTCGGGCGTCCTTTGCTGCCTGCCGAGATCCTGGTCATGACCTTCACCCGCGCCGCTACGCGCGAACTGTCGAACCGCGTACGCGAGCGGCTCATTGAAGCGGCGCAGCATTTTCGTGCCGGGGCCGGTACGGGGGCCAATCTCCGCCTCGATCCTTACCTCGATGCTTTGCTGGCGGCGTATCCATCCGATGAAGCACGGCAAAAGGCGGCGCACCGGCTGATGCTGGCTGCCGAGACGATGGATGAAGCGGCCATTTTCACGATCGACGCGTGGTGCCAGCGCATGCTGCGCGAGCATGCTTTCGACAGTGGCAGCCTGTTCGATGAAGAATTGCTGAGCGACGAACAAGGATTGTTCGACGATGCCGCGCACGATTATTGGCGCCAGCAAGTGTATCCGCTGCCAGCTGTTGCGCTCGCTGCGCTGCTCGAATGCTGGCCCGACGTGAACGCGCTCAAATCCACATTGCGTGAACTGGTCAAGCGTGAGCAGCTGTTCGGTCCGTCTACCGGCGAGACGCTGGCACAGTTGATCGCACAGTTGCAGCAGCAGCAGCAAGCAGCGCTGGTGACGCTGAAAGACGGCTGGGTCGAGCGCGCCGGGCGCATCGCTGCATGGATTGCACAGCAGCGCAGCACCAACCCGAAGTGTTTCAACGGTACCAAATTCAAGCCTGAATCCGTGGCCAGATGGCTTGAAGCATTGCGCACGTGGGCGCAGCAGGCGCATGCGGTGGCGCCCGATTTGCCGGATACGGCGTGGCGCCGGCTGACGCCCGATGGCATGATCGACGCGTGCGCCAAAGGCTTCAGCGTGGCCATTCCGGACGATTTTGATGCCATCGTCGCGCTCAAGCAAGGGCTAGACAGTCTCGATTCGCTGCCGCAGGCGCTGCTGCGCCACGGCGCGACGGCGATCGCCGCTCGCATGGACCAGTTGAAACGCAGCGCCCGCCAGTTCGGTTTCGCCGATTTGCCGTTACGCTTGGAGCGGGCATTGATGGGCGAAAATGGTCTGCTGCTGCGCCAGCGCATTACGCAACAATATCCGGTAGCGATGGTCGATGAATTCCAGGATACAGCGCCCGGCCAGTACCGGATTTTCGATTTGCTGTACCAGGTGGCGAACAGGGATACCACTGCTGCCGAGCGCGGCTTGTTCCTGATCGGCGACCCGAAACAATCGATCTATGGTTTTCGCGGCGCCGACATCCATAGTTATCTGGCCGCGCGCGCCGCGACCGAAGGCCGGCACTACCGGCTAGGCACCAATTTCCGTTCGACCAAGGCGCTGGTGGATGCTGTCAATGTGCTGTTTTTGCACGCGGAAGGGCGCGCCACGAACAAGGCTGCCGGGAACCGCGTTGCAGCAGATGCAGCTACCGGCAATGACAGCAGCGCTGCCGGAAATGACACCGGTTTTCAAGCCGGCGCCTTTCGTTTTCGCAGCGCCAGTGGCAACCCATTGCCCTTCGAGGCAGTCGATGCGAAGGGCCGCGATGAACAACTGGAACCTGCGCAAGCGGCATTGACGATCGCATGCCACGTCGATGGCGACATGAAGGCCGACGCGTACAGAGCGTTTTTTGCCAGCCACTGCGCCGAGCATATCGTTGGTTTGCTGGGCGATCCGCAAGCGGGCATGCGCGATGGGGACGGCCTGTTTGTCAGGCTGAAAGCGGCCGATATCGCGGTGCTGGTGCGCGATCGCAACGAGGCGCAAGCGATTCGCAAGGCGCTGCAGCAGCGCAAGGTGGCCAGCGTTTATCTGTCGGACAAGGATAGCGTGACCGACAGCCTGGAAGCGGCCGACATGTTGCGCTGGCTGAACGCACTGGCCAATCCGCAGGACGAGGCGCTGGCGCGGGCCGCGTTTGCTACGGCGACCGTCGGCTGGTCGCTGGCGGCGCTGGCGCAATTGGCGAGCGACGAACTGGCGTGGGAAAAGCGCGCCTTGCAAATGAAGGACTGGCATCTGGTTTGGCAGCGCCAGGGCGTGCTGGCGATGCTGCGCCGCTTCATTCATGAGCTCGATTTGCCGGCGGCGCTGTTGCAGCAACCGGGCGGCGAACGGCGCCTGACCAATGTGTTGCATCTGGCCGAATTGCTGCAATCGGCCAGCCGCGGACTCGATGGCGAGCAAGCGTTGATCCGCTGGCTGGCCGAACAGATCGATGGCCACGGCGATGGCCTTGATGAACGCGTGCTGCGCCTCGAAAGTGATGCCGAACTGGTGCAAGTGGTCACCGTGCACAAGGCCAAGGGCCTGGAATATCCGCTGGTCTATTTGCCGTTCGCGGTCAGCGCGCGCAAGGTCGAAAAGCGCAACCGCAGCTTCTTCGAGTTCACCGATGGCGCCGGCGTACGCCACATCGACCTGTCCTTGTCCGATGCCGCTATGGCAGCGGTGGAAGTGGCCCGCATTGATGAGGATGTGCGGCTGCTGTATGTGGCGGCCACGCGCGCGCGCCATTTCCTGTGGCTGGGCGCAGCGACGCTGGCGGCGCGCAGCAAGGGCGAAAACACGCTGCACCTGTCCGCTTTCGGTTATCTGCTGGGCGGCGGCGCGCCCATTGCCTTCGACCAGTTGGCCGCGCGTTGTACGGCGATGGCGGCACCTTGCGCTGCGATCGAGGTCGTCACGCTGGCGCCGCCGCAGCCGATCAGGCTGCTCGATCGCGTCTTGCCGGCTGGCGTTCTGGTCGATGCGGCGCGCTTCGATGGCCATTTCGAGCGCGACTGGACGGTCGGCAGTTTTACCTCGCTGACGCGCCAGATCGGCAGCCGCAGTTTGCGTGCACCGGTGCGCGCCGCGCACCAGACGCTGCTTGAGGATCAGGATCAAAACCTGAGCCCGGGGCCGGATCAAAGCGCACCGGTCGGCGCAGCAGTATCGCCATGGCACGGCTTTCCGCGCGGATCGGTGCCGGGTAATTTCCTGCATGAACAGCTCGAATGGCTCGCTGGCGAACGGGCCGGCTTTGCGGCGGTGGCCGATGCCAATTTCGAGGCCAACCTGGTGCGCCGCTGCGAGCGCGCCGGCTGGAGCCACCGGCAGAGCGATGTCGTGGCATGGCTGCGCGCCATTGCGATGACGCCGCTGCCGATGCTGGGCGTGCCATTGAGCGCGATCGAGTCCGTGTTGCCAGAGATGGAGTTCTGGTGCCCTAGCGAGCGCCTGAGCAGCGTCGCGCTGGACCGATTGTGCAGCCAGCACTTGCTGGGCGATACGGCGCGACCAGCCTTGCCCGCGCGCGCGCTGCACGGCATGCTGAAAGGGTTTGCCGATCTGGTGTTCGAGCACGACGGGCGTTACTGGGTGCTCGATTACAAATCAAACTGGCTGGGCCCGGTTGATGCGTCTTATCAAAGCGGGGCATTGATG
>JBLHNV010000292.1:0-3871 GCA_047623125.1 Janthinobacterium sp.
TGAGAAAACCTTCGCTACAGATGCAGATGCAAATTCAGATCAGGCTGCCAGCACCGGCAGCGTCATTTCCACCCGCGGCAATATGCTGCGCAGATTCGCCGTCGTCGCTTGTGCCACCGTTTCTTCGGCTATGCCGCGCAAACCGGCCAGTACGGCGCCGATGGCGGGCAATTGCTCGGGACTGTTGGGCGCCGGGTGCAGCCAACAGGGTGCCATGTCCGGCGCATCCGTTTCCAGCACCAGCGCAGACAAAGGCAATTCAAGCGCCAGGCGCCGGATTTGCAGTGCGCGCGTAAAGGTCATCGCACCGCCAAAGCCAAGCTTGAAGCCAAGATCAAGATACGCCTTCGCTTGCTGGAAACTGCCGTTGAAGGCGTGCGCAATGCCACCAGACGGCCGGATCTGACGCACATGCTTGAGCACCTCGTCTTGCGAACGCCGCACGTGCAGCAACACCGGCAAGTCGAAATCGCGTGCGATTTTCAATTGTTCCCGAAAAAAGTATGCCTGCTTTTCGCGCAGCTCCGGCGTTTTCAGCAAGGGCACGAAAAAATCGAGTCCGATCTCGCCGATCGCGATAAAACGCGGGTCGCCCTGTTCAAGGTGCAGCGCAGCTTCCACTTGCAAGCGCAGCAGCGCCAGATCGTCAACACTGGCCTCTGGAACATACATCGGATGGATGCCCAGCGCATACACGCCATGCGCGCAACTGGCAGCGAGCTGCGCCACCAGCGTGAAGTTGTGCTTTGCTACGGCCGGTATCACGATCAGGGAAACGCCTTTTTCTTGCGCCCGCGCAGCTGCGGCGGGCGCATCGGCGCCAAGGGCATCGAGATGGCAGTGCGAATCAATCCACATGACGGGTCCTTGTTGACGCCTTCTACTCGCGATACGGCTGCAAGCCTTCGTCGGTCAGATGCAAGATCCGATCGCAGCGCCGCGCCAGCGCAATATCGTGCGTCACGATGACGAAAGCGGTGCCCAGTGTGCGCGACAATTCCAGCATCAGATCGAAGATCTGCTGCGCGGTCGCGCGGTCGAGGTTGCCGGTAGGCTCATCGGCCAGTACGCAAGCCGGATTGGTCACCAGCGCGCGCGCCAGCGCCACGCGCTGGCGTTCGCCGCCGGACAATTCGCCGGGCACATGAGTGACGCGCTTGGTCAGATTCACGCGCTCCAGAATACTCTGTGCCTGCGCGCTCGCTGCGCCGTGTTTCATGCGCCGTATCATCAATGGCATTGCCACATTGTCGAGCGCCGTGAATTCAGGCAGCAGATGATGGAATTGGTAGACGAAACCAAGCGACGTGTTGCGCAAATCACCACGCGCCTTTTCGCTCATGCTGGCGAAATCCTTGCCCAGTAGCGACACGCTGCCGGTAGTAGGTGTATCCAGGCCACCCAGCAAGTGCAGCAACGTCGACTTGCCGGAACCGGAGGCGCCGACGATGGCGACGCGCTCACCGCGCGCGACGTCGATATCGATGCCGGCCAGCACTTTGACCGAATAGCTGCCTTGCGTGAAGGTCTTGCCCAGAGCGCGGCAAGATAGCACCAGGCTGGCGGGCGATGTGGTGTGCGCTTGTGCGCTTGCTTGCTGATTCATTGGCTTGTCCGATGACGGGTGCGCTGGCTGATTGATCGAATTATTCATAGCGCAATGCCTCCGCCGGCTTGACCCTGGCCGCCCACCAGCTCGGATAGATCGTCGCCAGGAATGCCAGCACGACAGCGATGCCGCCGATGCGCGAGACGTCCGACCAGCGCAAGTCCGATGGCACCGTGCTGATGTAATAAATATCCTTGGACAAGAATTGCATGCCCAGCATGCGCTCGATGAATGGCACGATGACATCAATATTGAGCGCCAGCAGCACGCCACCAAAGACCCCGAGCGCAGTGCCGAGTATGCCCACCAGAGCGCCCTGGATCATGAAGATCTTCATGATCGAAGCGGGTGACGCGCCCAGCGTGCGCAAAATGGCAATATCGGCTTGCTTGTCGGTCACCGTCATGACCAGCGTCGACACCAGGTTGAATGCAGCCACGGCGATAATCAACGTCAATATGATGAACATCATCCGCTTTTCGGTCTGCACTGCGGCGAACCAGTTTGCGTTGAGCTTGGACCAGTCGCGCATGATGAAGTCCCCCTCCATGCTGCGCTTGAGTTCAGCGGCCACTTGCGGCGCACGGTTCATGTCGGCGATGCGCAGCCGCAGTCCGGACGGCGAATCCAGTCGCAACAATTTTTCGGCATCAATCAAGTGGACGAAGGCCAGTCCGGAATCGAATTCATTGTGGCCAGCCTCAAAAATACCGACCACCGTAAACGAGCGCAGTCGCGGCAACACGCCAGCCGGCGTGACCTGCCCCTGAGCCAGCGCCAGCGTCACCTTGCCGCCCAGATCGACGCGCAACTGACGCGCCAGTTCGACCCCCAGCACGATGTTGAATGCGCCCGGCACCAGGGCATTGAAATCGCCGAGACGGGTCTGGCCAGCCACATCCGACACCTTCGGCTCTTGCTCGGGCAACACGCCGCGCACGATGGCCGGACGCAGCGCATCGTCGCGCAGCAACATCGCCGGCGTCTCGACGAAAGGCGCCGCGCCGATCACTTCGGGATTCTTGAAGGCCTCCTTGGCCACCGCCTGCCAGTTCGGCATGCGGCCATTGCCATCGAACACTTCGATGTGCGCCAGCACCGACAGCATGCGGTCGGTGACTTCTTTCTGGAAGCCATTCATCACCGACAGCACGACGATCAGCGCGGCGACGCCGAGGCCGATACCGGCCATCGAAATGAGCGAAATGAAGGAAATAAAACTGTTGCGTCCACTGCGCCGCCCTGCACGCGTGTAACGCAGGCCGACCAGCCATTCGAAAGGCAAATTCTTGATGATGCTCATGGGTTCCGGCGCTCAAATACGGTTGAAGCACGCAGTGTGCCATACAAATTACAATCCATGCACCTGGGCGCAGTGCCGGGCATGAGGCGAAGCAGAGGACTCAATGCAGGCCCGAATGCAAGCTCAAGTGCACTGCGAACTGTGCTTTGCGCCAAAAATTATTACGCTCTGCGTTGCTGCGCTGCGCAATGAAATACAATCGGGGCATGAATCAACTCACGCTTGTTTTACCTTTCGCGCTGCCTGCGCCCGAACTGGCCACGGATTTGCTGCGCGCGATGCAAGCTCCGGCCCTCGCGGCGCTGCTTTCGCGCACCAGTTCGCATCGATTTGAACGCCATGACAATGGCACGCGCATGCTGCCGCACGAAGCCTGGCTGGCGCAAGCTTTGACGCCGGGCACGGCAGGTCTTGGCGGCGCCGGTCCCGCGCTTGCTCTGGCCGCGATGCAAGGGTTCAAGCTTGGCCAGGATGCAGGCCACTGGTTTATTGTCAACCCGGTGCATATCCAGATCGCGCGCAATCACTTGTTGATGGATGACCCGCGCAAGCTGCAACTGGAAGATGCCGATGCGCGCGCGCTGTTTGAATCGGCCAAGCCTTATTTCGAAGAGATCGGCAAGTCGCTGCTGTATGGCGATGCCCGAACCTGGTTCATGCGCGCCGACGACTGGGCCGGCTTGCGCACCGCGACACCGGATGCGGCGACCGGCCAGAATCTGGCCGCCTGGATGCCGGAAGGCGATGGCGCCCAGGCGTGCCGCAAGCTGCAAAACGAAATCCAGATGTTGTGGTACCAGCACCCGGTCAATCAGGCGCGCCAGGCGATGGGACAGCCGGCGATCAATTCATTCTGGCCGTGGGGCGGCGCCGACGCTGGCGCCAACGGCGGTATCGATGCTGACACCCGTGTTGCAAATGCCAAACCACTGGTGCTGGCCAACGCATGTACACCGTGG
>JBLHNV010000293.1:0-3870 GCA_047623125.1 Janthinobacterium sp.
CATCGGTTGCGACGGTCCGTAGATATCGGCATCGAGTATGCCCACCGACGCGCCTTCGGCGGCCAGCGCCAGCGCCAGATTGACCGTTGTCGTCGATTTTCCGACACCGCCCTTGCCGGACGCAACCGCGATAATATTCTTGACATTGCCCATCAACTTCACGCCACGCTGCGCGGTGTGGGCCACAATCTTGGAGTACACATTTACACTGACGTTGCCAGCGCCGGGGATGGCCCGCACGGCCAAAATAGAGGCCCGACGGATACCGTCGAACTGACTTTTGGCTGGATAGCCGAGTTCGATATCGAGCGTAATGTCGCTACCGTCCAACTTGATATTTTTTGCACATTTGGTGGACATCAGGTCTTTGCCGGTATTCGGGTCGATGACTTCTGACAGTGCAGCCTTGACGGCTTCAATCGTGACGCTCATTAAATCTCCTGGTGGTATTGGCAGAAGTGTAAACCAAAATCGGAATTCTGCACTGACAAGTCAGATTTACGCATCAGGGCACCACAGTGCGCTGCCACACAGAGCCATGGCAAGCTATCATGCCGATGATGCAAGCGATCAAGAAAACGATCGAAAGCAAACGGATAGAGAAACCACCATATAGATATTCCAACAACTGTCGACATCATAACAAGGAAACGATCAACATGGATATTTCAGCAATAACAGGCATCATCCTGGCAGGCGAACGCAACGAGGGACAGGACCGCGGCTTGCAAAACTTTCGCGGTGCACCACTGACGCTGCACGTGATGATGCGCCTGGCGCCTCAGGTCGTCGACATCATGATCAACGCCAACCGCAACATCGGACCGTATGAGGGTTTCGGCGTACCGGTCTGGCCGGACGACATGCAAGGATTGCACAGCGCGCTGAGCGGCTTCCACACTGGCTTGCAGCATTGCGACACACCCTATCTGGCCTGCGTGCCGTGCGACAGGCACGACCTCCCGCCCGACATGGTGCAGCGCCTCGCGGACCAATTACTGGCACAAGGAGCCGACATCGCTGTCGCCGTGACAGGCTGCGCTGCGCTGCGCCAGGTCCATGCAGACGTATGCCTGATGGACGCGACCTTGCTGGAAAACCTGACGCGCTTTCTGCGCGGCGGCGGCCGCGACGTCGCGGCCTGGCATGCCACGCTGAAAGTGGCCGAAGTCACGTTCGACGCGTTTGACGACGCCGCCTGACCACTCTCAGGACAGACACTTCGTCATTTTCTGCACGCACTCGCTGCGGTGCCAGAAGGCGCCCGCCTGCAAGCGTTCAGGTTCGCACTGCCGAGGCAGCAACAAGCATCATCGGCCAGCGCCTGCTCGCGGCACGGATTGCTCACCTTTACCGTTGCGCAATGGGCTCGATTGTTTTCGGCATTGATCGGGGCGAAAAACAGCGCGCCACGCAGCACACCGCGCCGCGCCGCGTACCTGCTGCGCATGATCCAATCCCACACAGTACGCGCCGGCACAATCGGGCAAGTTCCCCAAACCGTCGGCGCGCACGTGCAGCGGCAGACGGGAAAGCGCGGCCAGGGCCGATACAAGTGATAATAGTGATCCGACAATACCGGGCCGATGGACACACGTTCCGGCGCGGTGCCCACTGCAGGACCATCACTGATGCAAAAATTTGATTTTCTTGAACGCCATGGTCGCTCGGCGCTGCGCATCGTACTGAGCTACTACATCACCAGCGGCATGTCGGCAGCGCTGGGCATGCTGCTCATTTCGGGCGGCGTTCACTTGTTGCTTGGCCCTTACGCTGCTGGGGCCGCGACGGTGGGCGTCGTGATCGCGATTCCGCCCGACCAGCCGGCACCGCGGCGCGGAAAATTCGGGCAATTGCTGCCGGCGGCGGTCATCGGGTTGCCACTATTTTTTGGCATCCAATGGCTGCATGCCGATCCTGTGTTGATGGGCCTGTTGCTGGTAGCAGCGACCTTCGTCGCTTTCCTGGCTGCAGCCTGGGGCAAGCGCGGCATACCGATCTCGATTTCGATCATGTTTGCGATGATTTTTTCGATCGCCGTGCCGCCCCAAAGCGGGCTCGCCACCGCCACATCGACCAGCCTGTATTGCACGCTCGGCTCCGTTTTGTACATCCTCTATGCGACAGCGGCGAGTGCGCTGTTGAACGGACGCTATCGGGTCCAGATGCTGGCGGACGCGCTATTGTCGCTGTCCAGAATGATGCGTACACAGGCGCAGCAGCTCACTGCTGTCAACAATGGCGTCAGCACAGGCAAGAACGGCAGTCGGGCACCTTTGATCGGACAATTGATGCGCCAGCAGGCGGCGCTGGCCGACCAGTTGCAATCGGCGCGCAACATGTTGCTGGAATCGCCGCGCACGGTGCGGCGCCAGCGCCTGGCCGGCATGCTGATGCAAATTCTGGAAATGCGCGATCATTTGCTCGCTTGTGAACTTGATCTCGGCATCTTGCAATCCCAGCCTGGCCAGGCGCTGTTACTGGGCGTGCTGCGCGAAGTGCTCGATGCACTGACCGACCAGATCGAGCAACTGGCCGATGCCTTGCTGCTGGGGCGCCACCCGGCTCTGTTCGACAGCCACAGGTCGCGACTGACGCAGGTCCTCCAGTGGAGCGTGGATCAAGCAAGTGAACAGACAGGTGAAGACACGGCAGCGTTGCCAGCAGACCTGGGGCCGTCGCCGGCGATGTTGGCGCGCGCGCTCGCCGGCCGCGTCGGCCACCTCAATGACACCACCTTGCATCTGATCGCACTGGCGCGTGGCGACGCAGAGCCCGATCTGGTCGTCGTGCGCACCGCGTGGCAAATGTTTGTCAGCCCGACCACGTGGTCATGGCTGCCATTTGTCGGATTGTGGCACTGGGATGCACCGCCGCTGCGCCACGCAATCCGTGCAGCGCTGGCGATCGCCACCGGCTATGCGATCTCGCTCGCTCTGCCATGGGGTCGCCACGAATACTGGATCTTGCTGACCATCACCGTGGTGTTGCGCGGCAGCTTCGCGCAAACGGTCGAGCGGCGCAACAGCCGGGTCGCCGGAACGCTGATGGGTTGCCTGCTGGCCGCCGGATTGCTCGCCGCCCATCCATCGCCACTGATGCTGCTGGCCATCGTGACGCTGGCGCAGGGCGTGGCGCACGCATTCGGCGTCAAACGCTATCTGATAACAGCCGTCGCGGCGACGGTACTCGGCCTGGTCCAGGCCCACATGCTGGCCGACGGCGGCAGTCCTGCTTTCGATGCGATAGAGCGCATTGCCGATACGCTGATCGGGGTTGCCATCGCGTGGGCTTTCAGCTACGTTCTGCCGTCATGGGAAAGGACGCAGATTCCATCGCTGGTGGCGCGCGCACTGGCTGCGCAAGCGCGCCATGCCCGCATGGCACTCGGACTGGGGCAATTGCAAGCGATCGACAATGAGCCGGAACTGGCATGGCGACTGGCCCGGCGCGAAGCATACGACAGCCTGTCGGCGCTGGTCCAGTCGACCCAGCAATCGCTGTCGGAACCGCGCGCAGTGCGCCCGCCGCTAGCCGCACTGGCGCGCCTGCTGACGCGCAGCTACCAATTACTGGGACAGCTGACAGCGGTCAAGACAATGCTGTTGCTGCGTCGTGACCGTTTGCAGCACGACCACATCCGCCCGCCTTTGCTGCACGCGGCCGAACACATCGCCGCCACGTTGTGCGCCGGAAAACCCTTGAACTGCGATCCAGCCGAGGTGGCCGACATGGCTCAGACCGCCGATGCAGCGGATACATCACATTCACCGCCAACAGCGGCCACACCCATCGCGGCAACGCTGCCGGACCCGATGGATAACGACCTCAGCGGATGGCTGCTGCGCCGGCTCGATCTGGCCGCCGGCA
>JBLHNV010000294.1:0-3827 GCA_047623125.1 Janthinobacterium sp.
GATGGTTTGCTGGACGCTAACGGCTACGTGCTCAACGATGAAACCTGCGCCATGCTGGTGCGTCAGGCACTGGTCCAGGCTCAGGCCGGGGTCGATATCCTGGCGCCATCAGACATGATGGATGGCCGCATAGGCGCGATTCGCGCTGCGCTGGAACAGCAACGCCTGATCCACACCCGCATCATGGCGTACTCGGCCAAGTATGCGTCGGCCTTCTATGGTCCGTTCCGCGACGCGGTCGGCTCGGCCAAGAACCTCGGCAAGAGCGACAAGAACACTTACCAGATGGACCCGGCCAACAGCGACGAAGCACTGCGCGAAGTGGCGCTCGACCTGGCCGAAGGCGCCGACATGGTGATGATCAAGCCAGGCATGCCTTATCTGGACATCGTGCGCCGCGTCAAGGATGAATTCAAGGTGCCGACCTTTGCCTACCAGGTCAGCGGCGAATACGCGATGATCAAGGCAGCGGCCCAAAACGGCTGGCTCGATCACGATAAAGTCGCCATGGAATCGATGATGGCATTCAAGCGCGCCGGCGCCGACGGCGTGCTGACCTATTTTGCACGCGACATCGCGCGCATGCTGAAAGCGGGCGGCTAATCGCTCACTGAAGGCAGCGGAAGCGGTGGCATGGCGGCGCCCGAATGGCGCCTGCAATTCGCTGCCGCCGCCCTAATCTATACCGTGGCGGCCCGAAGCGACATCGCCGCTTCGGGTTATCTGCGCCGGTAATCGGGGAAGAATTCGCTAAGCAGGAAAGTTTGCAATTCAGCCGTGTGCTGGGGCCTGGCAGACAGATGCACCAGCCGTCCGAGCCGATGCGAATCCCAGACGAAATCGCCCGGCTTTTCCTTGCGGATCAATTCGATCATCTGCTTGACGATGGCCGTTTCAATATCGCGTTCAAGACCGCGCTGGACCTGAACTTGCTGAGTCCAGTTGCGTTTGAAATTGCCATTCCAGCCGCGGAACTTGACTTCGGCGCTGAATGAGGTCTGGTTCATCACGGAGAATATGCCGCCCGAACCCTTGCGCTCGTTGCCCGATGTCGTGCCCTGCGCGCTGGCGATATTGGCGCGTGCAATGCGCTGGCCCCGCTCTTCTGCGCTTTCTTGCGGCTCGTCCTGGGGCTGCGCTGCGGCGCGCTGCGCGCGCCGGGCCGCGATCTGCGCCTCCATGTCTGGCTCGGGTGGCGCTACCCGTGCCACGACGGGCGGAATGAACACTTCCTTCTTCGGCGCCGGCTTTGCCGGTTCCGGCGCCACCTTGCTGACTTTTTTCGGTGGCGCGATGTCGGCAATCCGGAGCTTGGGCGGCGAAGGTAACTTGGGCGGTGACGGCGGCTTGGGCGGCTCAGGCGGCTTGGGCGGCGACGGCGCTTTGGGCCGGGCCGGAGTCTTGGGCGCCGGCGCCAGCGGCGCGATATACACCATCGCACCTTCGGTCGGCGGTGGCGGCGCTTGTTTGGGCGGCTCAGGGCGCAGCAGGTAATACGCGACCGCGAGCACGTGCAGCAACACCGACACAGAGATCCCTATCCGCTTCGATGTGCTGGCCCCTGACCCGTAAGCCGCTGACGGCAGGACCAACTGGCCGCAAGTATCGCAGTAGTCGGAACCGGCTATGAATTGATGAGTATTGTCGTGCAAATCAAACTTTCCCTGAGACGATGTCCGGCAACGGCCGCAATCCGGGCTTTCGGGCCGCCGCGCCCAAAGGATACAGCAAGCTTCTTTTTATGTGCTCTTTGCGGCGCCTACTGCGCAGCTTCCAACGTCAACAGTTGGGCATCGGTCATCGGCCCGGACCCACTGTATCTGTCGAGGAGCAGATAAATCACCGGCGTGATGAACAAGGTGATCACTTGCGACAGCAGCAGTCCGCCGACGACGGCCAGACCGAGCGGTTGGCGCAACTCGGCGCCGGCACCCATGCCCAGCGCCAGCGGCAAAGCCCCCATCATCGCTGCCATCGTCGTCATCATGATCGGGCGAAAGCGCAGGATGCACGCTGCGCGTATCGCTTGCTGCGGGCTCAATCCCTGATCGCGCTGCGCGTGCAGCGCAAAGTCGATCATCATGATTGCGTTCTTCTTGACGATGCCGATCAACAGCAAAATGCCGATGAGCGCGATCAGCGTCAAATCCAGGCCGAACAGGCGCAACGTGATCAAGGCGCCCAGCGCTGCCGATGGCAAGCCGGCCAGGATCGTCAAAGGATGGATGTAGCTTTCATACAGCACGCCCAGCAGCACATAGATGACGCCCAGCGCCGCGATGATCAAGATGATCTGGGATGACTGCGAACTCTTGAATACGGCCGCGTCGTCGCCGTAGTTGGTGATGACCGATTCCGGCATCTTGATGCTGCGCTCCATGACGGCGATCTTGTCAGTGGCAACGCCGAGCGGGGCGTCGGCGGCCAGGTTGAAGGAAATCGTGATCGCCTCCAGCTGGCCCTGGTGATTGACCGAAGTCGGACCCAGGCTGCGTTCAACGCTGACGAAGCTCGACAACGGCACCAACTGGCCACTGCTGCTACGCACCGACACCTTGGTCAGCGCATCGCCGAACTGGCGGTCGAGTTCGGCCGCTTCCAGGATCACGAAATAGCTCGCGACCGGTGAATAAATGGTCGACACCTGGCGCTCGCCGAAAGCGAGATACAGCGCATTGCGCACGTCGGCTATCCGGATCCCCAGCACATTGGCCTTGTCGCGGTCGATTTTCAGCGCTGCCTGCAAGCCCTTGTTCTGGGCATCGCTGGTCACGTCACGAAAGACCGGGTCAAGACGCATTTTTTCCATCAGCTTGTCTGACCATCCGCTCAGCGCGTCCGGCGTCACGCTTTGCAACGTGTACTGGTAGCGGCTCTTGCTGGGACGCCCACCCAGTTGCAAGTTCTGGACCGGGCTCAGATAGATGGTCAAGCCAGGCAATGTGCCGGCGGCGGCGCGCAAGCGTGCCAACACTTGCGCCATCTTGGCGCGCTCGCTGCGCGGTTTGAGCACCAGGAACATGCGCCCGCTGTTGCCGCCATTGAAAAAGGATGTGACATCTTGCACGTTGGGATCGGCTTTCATCAGCGCTGCCGCCTGACCATGCAAGGCGATCATCGCGGCGGTTGAAATGTCTTCCGACGCTTCCGTCGTGACACGGATCTGGCCGATGTCTTCTTCCGGAAAGAACCCCTTCGGAATGGTCACATACAGCACCACCGTCAGCGCGAACGTCGTCACGGCGATCAGCAAGACTATCGTGCGGTGCGCGAGCGCCAGGTCCAGTGCGCGCACATAGCTATTCTTCAGGCGCGCAAAGCCCGCCTCGAAACCGCGCCCGATGACGCCGCCCGCGCCCTGGTCGTGCTGACTGCCTGCCGGCAGCAAACGACTCGCCAGCATCGGCACCAGCGTGAGCGATACCAGCGCCGACACCAGCACGGCCAGCGATACCACGACCGCAAATTCGTGGAACAGCAAACCGATCACGCCCGGCATGAAGAAGATCGGGATGAACACGGCCACCAGCGAGATCGAAATCGACATGATCGTGAAGGACATTTCCCGCGCTCCGGTCAAAGCCGCCCTGAGCGGCTTCTGGCCCATCTCGATGTGGCGCACGATGTTTTCCAGCACCACAATCGCATCGTCGACGACCAGACCGACCGCCAGCGTGATGCCGAGCAAGGAAATATTGTCGAGGCTGTAGCCAAACATGTGCAGCAGTGCCAGCGTGCCCAGCAGCGAAATCGGCAGCGTGACGGCGGGAATGAAGGTGGCCGTAGCGCGTCGCAGGAACAGGAAGATCACCATCACCACCAGCACC
>JBLHNV010000295.1:0-3805 GCA_047623125.1 Janthinobacterium sp.
CTGGGCCATCACGACCCGGGTTGACCCTATCCGCGACACGACGCTGGTCGACAACACGCCGATCGATTACCTGGACTTCGCGTCGCCAGTGAGCGGCTTGGGCAGCAAGATGGGGATCGATGCGACCAACAAGTGGCCGGGCGAAACCAGCCGCGAATGGGGTAGCACCATTTCGATGACACCGGAAGTGAAGGCGAAGGTGGATGCGATGTGGCAGCAACTGGGCCTGTAAGGCGTGGTTGCGGCGCCGATTCCCGTTGCGGCACTTTCGCTTGATGTCGCACCACGGAATCGGGCTGTTCGGTTATAATGAAAGTTGGCGGGCCCCTGCGCATTGTGGCATGGCTAACCTGGTCAGGTCGGGAACGAAGCAGCCACGGCTATTAACCACGAGTGCCGCAGATCAGGCTCGCCTCCTATCACATGGATTCACAATCTGGCAGTCGCAGTCAGGACGTTGCAGTCCAACTGCGGCGGCGCCCGCATCCCTGATTGCGCGGTGACGATTGTCTGTTGTTCCAATTTTTCAGATATTGCTCGACTTCGCTATAATAACGTGACCCTGCAGCGCAGAATTGGCTGCATCACCCGCTATTTACGGTAAAATCTCAGCATGTCCTATCAAGTCCTCGCCCGTAAATACCGCCCAAAAAACTTCGAAACGCTAGTTGGTCAGGAGCATGTCGTGCGTGCGCTGACCCATGCGTTGCAGAGTGGTCGCCTGCATCATGCTTATCTGTTTACCGGCACACGTGGCGTCGGCAAGACGACACTGTCGCGGATATTGGCCAAATCGCTCAATTGCATCGGGGTCGATGGCAACGGTGGCATCACCGCTCAGCCTTGCGGCCTGTGTGATGCCTGTACCGCAATCGATGCCGGACGCTTCGTCGACTACATAGAAATGGATGCCGCATCGAACCGCGGCGTCGATGAAATGGCGCAGTTGCTGGAACAGGCCGTGTATGCGCCGTCCAACGCCCGTTTCAAGGTGTACATGATCGATGAGGTTCACATGCTCACCAACCATGCGTTCAATTCGATGCTGAAGACGCTGGAAGAACCGCCGGATCATGTGAAGTTCATACTGGCGACAACCGATCCGCAAAAAATTCCTGTGACGGTGCTGTCGCGCTGTCTGCAATTCAATCTGAAGCAAATGCCGCCCGGTCATATCATTGACCATCTGGACAATATTCTGGGCCAGGAGGGCATCAGCTTCGAGTCGCCTGCGCTGCGTTTGCTGGCTCAGGGCGCGCACGGGTCGATGCGCGACGCGCTGTCGCTGACCGATCAGGCCATCGCTTACGCGGCTGGCGAGGTGACGCTGGCTGGCGTGCAGGGCATGCTGGGCGCGCTCGATCAAACTTATCTGGTGCGCCTGCTCGATGCGTTGGCGCAACAAAATGGTGCCGACTTGCTGGCAGTCGCTGATGAAATGGCAGCGCGCAGTCTCTCGTATAGCGGTGCCCTGCAAGATCTGGGTACCTTGTTGCACCGTGTTGCACTGGCGCAAACGGTGCCTGCTGCGCTGCCGGCCGACTTGCCCGAGGTTGCCGATATCGTGCGTCTGGGCGCCGCTTTTAGTGCCGAAGAAGTGCAATTGTATTATCAGATTGTTGTGCATGGACGCAATGAACTCGGCTTGGCGCCGGACGAATACGCTGGCTTCACGATGACCTTGTTGCGCATGCTGGCATTTCGCCCAGGCAATGGTGGCGCCGAAGGTGTGGCGCCACCATCCGTATCGGCAGCCAAACCGGTTCTGGCAGCTGCGCCAGCGGCCAGAGCCGCGGCGCCGCAGCCTGCGCCCAAGGCTGGCGCCAGCGCGGCACCGAGTCACGTGTCAGTGACAGCGCTCACGCCGGCGCCATCCGTGGCAGCGGCTCAAGCCACGCGCCCGGCGATGGCCGCCGGATCGGCCAGAGCAGCGGCACTGGCGGCAGCGGGCGCGGGTGGTCGCATGCAGGCCGGATCGGCTCGCCCAATGGCGCCGTCGCCAGTCGCTTCAGCACCAGCGGTGGCACCGCCTGCTGTTGCTGCTACGAAAAAGCCGGCACCCTGGGAAGATGACGTGCCGCCGGTGGTGCCCGCCCCGGTCGCTCCAGCGCAGCCAGTCGAAGTGGAAAATGCGTTGCCGGCCTGGGTAGTCGAGTTTTCCGACGATACAGCCCTGGTCCACAAGCCAGCATCCGTACCAGCGATCGTAGTAGAAACCGTATCGACAATCGCACCGACAATCGCACCAACGATCGAGACCGCAGCCGGGGGCGCAGCAGACGCACCGGCCCCGTCTTACGTGCCGGTCCCCGGGCTTGGCTGGGATGGCAACTGGCCCGTGCTGGCCACCGGGTTGCCGCTGCGCGGAATCGCCCAGCAACTGGCGCTGCAGACCGAATTGATCACCTGCTTGCATGACGAGCAACGCACGCTGTTTCGGTTGTGCGTGCCCATCGAGACCTGGCGTTCGAGTGCCAATCTGGAGAAACTGGCAGCAGCCTTGAGCGACCATTTCAAACGCAAGGTAAGCGTGGAAACCGAACTGGGTCCGGTGCGTGACACCGCCAGTGCGCAAGCGCAAGTGCATCGCGCTGGCAGACAGCGCGACGCCGAAGCAACGATAGAAAACGATCCATTCGTCCAAAGCATGATGCGCGATCTCGGCGCCACCGTCGTACCCGGATCAATTACGCCGGCCGCGCTCGCCCAGTAACGCCATCGACAGATACCCTTTTACTTGATACGGAGAAGCGCGACATGATGAAGAACCAAATGGCTGGTCTGATGAAACAGGCTCAAGCAATGCAAGACAACATGAAAAAAGCCCAGGATCAATTGGCGCAGGTTGAAGTCGAAGGCCAGTCCGGTGCCGGACTGGTCAAGATCGTCATGACATGCAAAAACAATGTCAAGCGCGTCACGATCGACCCGTCGCTGCTGGCCGACGACAAGGATATGCTGGAAGACCTGGTGGCTGCAGCATTCAATGACGCCGTGCGCAAGGCGGAAGTAACTTCGGCAGAAAAAATGGACGGACTCTCGTCTGGCATGCAATTGCCGCCAGGCTTCAAAATGCCGTTTTGATGGTGCGCCATGTATCGAGGTTGCCGATGGTTTGCGTGATTCATGTCAAAGTCGCTTGAATTTCTGACGGAAGCTTTGCGCCGCTTGCCCGGCGTAGGGCCAAAGTCGGCCCAGCGGATGGCATTTCACCTGCTGCAGCATGATCGGGACGGCGCAGCGATGCTGTCGCGCGCGCTGTTCCAGGCTGTCGAAGCGGTACATCATTGCGCGTTGTGCAATACCTTCAGCGAGAGCGAAGTGTGCGACACCTGTCTCGATGAGCGCCGCGACACCGGTTTACTGTGCGTTGTCGAGACGCCGGCCGACCAGATGATGATCGAGCAAACGCTGACCTACAAGGGTTTGTATTTTGTGCTGATGGGGCGCCTGTCGCCACTCGACGGCATCGGACCCAAGGATATCCATCTTGAAAAACTGCTGGTGCGCGCCAACGACGGCGTCGTCAGTGAGGTCGTGCTCGCGACCAACTTCACCAACGAAGGCGAAGCGACTGCACATTACATCAGCGAAATGCTGAAGGCGCGCGGCTTGAGCGTAAGTCGTCTGGCGCGCGGCGTGCCGGTCGGCGGCGAACTCGAATACGTCGACACCGGCACGATTGCACGCGCCATGCTCGATCGCAGGGCAACTTGAATCGACGCAGCGCTGGAAATTTGCTGCAATGCCGACTGTTTTACCTTGTTTTACGTTAATGTACAGTGGTTTATGTATAATGCTGCAC
>JBLHNV010000296.1:0-3739 GCA_047623125.1 Janthinobacterium sp.
CGGCGCGTTGTGGTGCTGTCGTCCACCAGCCGTTTCACCAAGGATGATTCGAACGACCCGCATGAGCAAGAGGTGGCCGTTCGACTTGTCGATGCGGAAATGCGCGTGCAGCAGTGGGCCGAAAATCATGGCGTGGAGTGGGTGGTTTTGCGTCCGACGCTGATCTATGGCCTGGGCCGAGACAAGAACATCGCCGAGATTGCGCGCGTCATCCGCCGCAGTGGCTTTTTCCCCTTGTTTTGCAAGGCTGGCGGCTTGCGTCAGCCGATTCATGTGCAGGATGTGGCCGGCGCTTGCGTGGCGGCCTTGCACGCGCCGGCTGTTGTAAATCGGGCCTACAATATTTCCGGCGGCGAAACCTTGACCTATCGTGCGATGGTGTTACGCGTCTTTGCCGCGCTGGGGCGCAGCCCACGTTTGCTGACGGTACCGTTGTGGGCCTTCCGACTGGCGGTGGCGGTGTTGCGCTGTCTGCCGCGTTATCGGCAATGGTCGAGCGCGATGGCGCAGCGGATGAATCGGGATCTGGTGTTCGAGCACGCTGATGCAGTGCGCGATTTCGGCTTCAAGCCAAGGGGATTTGTGCTGGGAGCCGACGATTTGCCCTGATAGGAATGCGGATTGACGGAATCGATTCCCGCTTGCGCGGGAATGACAAACTCAGCGCCGCAATGACAAGTTACCTCTTGTCAGAGGCACCCTCATGGGCGCTGTTTTCAATGATTCCGGTCCACTGCAAACGAGCATAACTGCAGCAAGGATTGCTTGTATGCGCTGTCGGGCAAGTTCTTGATGGCGTCAGCTGCGCGCTTGGCTGCCGCTTCCGCCTTGTTGCGCGTGTAGTCGAGCGCGCCACTGCTGGTGATCGCCGCCAGTACGGCGTCGAACTGTTGTTCGTCGCCCTGTTCGATGCACAGGCGCACCATTTCGCGCTGTTGCGGCGTGCCGTTTTCGATCAGGTAGATCAGCGGCAGCGTCGGTTTGCCTTCACGCAAGTCGTCGCCGACATTCTTGCCGATTTCGGCGGCGTCGCCGGCGTAGTCGAGCACATCGTCGATAAGTTGGAAGGCGGTACCCAGCGAGCGGCCGTATTCGGCGGCCGCTTCGATGTCGATGTCCGAGGCGCCGGCGATCAGCGCGCCCAGTTCGGCCGCCGCTTCGAACAGTTTGGCAGTCTTGCAGCGGATCACTTCCAAGTAGCTTTCTTCACTGACGTCCGGGTTGTGCATGTTCAGCAGTTGCAAAACCTCGCCCTCGGAAATGACGTTGGTGGCATCCGACAGGATGCGCATCACGCGCATGTTGTCGAGCGCGACCATCATCTGGAATGAACGCGAATACAGGAAGTCGCCTACCAGCACCGAGGCGGCGTTGCCGAATAGCGCATTGGCGGTCTGGCGTCCGCGCCGCATCGACGATTCGTCGACGACGTCGTCGTGCAGCAGCGTGGCGGTGTGGATGAATTCGACCACGGCCGCCAGTTCATGATGGGCTGCGCCGTCGTACGCGTGCGCCTTGGCGATCAGCAACACCAGCGCCGGGCGTATGCGTTTGCCGCCGGCGCTGATGATGTATTCGGCAATCTGGTTGACGAGGCTGACCTCGGAATGCAGTTTGCGACGGATGACCATATTGACTGCATCCATGTCGGCTGCAATCGTTGAGGCGAGGGTGTTTTGGGAAGCGTTTTTGATAGCGGCAGACAAGGTGAACCTGCAATAGACTGTGGGTGCGCCGATTATACGTCATGGTGCACGTTCGTGACGACTGCAGGTCTGCGGTGGCTGCCGTCCCGCTGCTTGTCGCGCCAGCGGGACGCAGGCGCCAGACGATGACATACCACGATCGCGCATTTTTGCAAATAGGTTTTGACGATATTTGCGATGCAATGTATAATTTCAGATCCTTGTGTTTCAGCGCAGATGTTTGGGCGGGACCTGGAATTTTCTTAACATCCTGATGAGGTTTCAAATCATGTACGCGGTCATAAAAACCGGTGGCAAACAGTATAAAGTTGTCGCTGGCGAAAAACTTAAAGTAGAACAGATACCGGCAGACATTGGTTCCGAAATCACCATCGATCAAGTACTCGCAGTAGGAGCCGGCGACACCATCAAGTTTGGTGTGCCATTGGTCGAAGGTGCAACGGTACTGGTGACGGTTGTGGCGCATGGTCGCCATGATAAGGTCAAAATTTTCAAGATGCGTCGTCGTAAGCACTACCAAAAGCATCAAGGCCATCGCCAGAATTTTACCGAAATCCAAATCGTCTCGATCAACGGCTAAGCTGTTGCATCGATCAATCAGTTATCAAGGAGTCTTAAATGGCACATAAAAAAGGCGGCGGCACCACGCGCAACGGCCGCGATTCAGAGTCAAAGCGACTCGGCGTCAAGGTATATGGCGGTCAGTCCATCAATGCCGGCGGCATCATCATTCGTCAACGCGGCACGCCAGTGCGCGCCGGCGAAGGTGTTGGCATGGGCAAGGATCACACGTTGTTTGCGCTGATTCAAGGCAAGGTCAAGTTCATCGTCAAGGGTGCCAATTCGCACCAGTTCGTGACCATCATCCCAACGGTTGCGGCCGTAGCAGTACCTGCGTAATACAGCTGGCGTAATACGGCTGGCGTAATCGCATGATGTAAGGCGCAAGCCTTCAATCGAAAGGCTCTGCCCAAGGTAGGGCCTTTTTAGTTTTATGGCGACACAAATCATGAAGTTTATCGACGAAGCAAAAATCGAAGTCATCGCTGGCGATGGCGGCAATGGCTGCGCATCTTTCTGTCGTGAGAAATTTAGGCCTTTTGGCGGACCCGATGGCGGCGATGGCGGCAAGGGCGGTTCGATCTGGGCCGTTGCCGACCGCAACATCAACACGCTGGTCGACTTCCGTTTCTCCAAGATGCACAAGGCCAGGAATGGCGAAGCCGGTCGCGGTGCCGATTGTTACGGCAAGGGCGCTGACGACATCCATCTGCGCATGCCTGTCGGGACCCTGATCGTCGATAATGGCAGCGGCGAGATCATCGCCGACCTGACCGAACACGGCCAGATCGAATTGCTGGGCAAGGGCGGCGAGGGCGGCTGGGGTAACATCCATTTCAAGTCATCGACCAACCGCGCTCCACGCCAAAAAGGCGAAGGCAAGGAAGGCGAACGGCGCGAACTGCGTCTGGAACTGAAGGTGCTGGCCGACGTCGGCTTGCTGGGCATGCCGAACGCCGGCAAGTCGACCTTCATTTCAGCCGTCTCGAACGCGCGTCCGAAGATCGCCGATTACCCATTCACGACGCTGCACCCGAACCTGGGTGTGGTGCGCGTATCGCACGAGAAGAGCTTTGTGATCGCCGATATTCCCGGCTTGATCGAAGGCGCTTCCGAAGGCGCGGGTCTGGGTCATCAATTCCTGCGCCACTTGCAGCGCACCGGTTTGCTGCTGCATATCGTCGATCTGGCGCCGTTTGAAAACGACGTCGATCCGGTCAAGGAAGCCAAGGCGCTGGTGAAAGAGCTGAAGAAGTACGACGAATCGCTGGTCGACAAGCCACGCTGGCTGGTGCTCAACAAGCTCGATATGGTGCCCGAAGAAGAGCGCAAGAAGATCGTCAAGGACTTCGTCAAGCGTTTCGCGTGGAAGGGCCCTGTGTTCGAAATCTCGGCGCTGAACCACAACGGTTGCCCCGAGTTGGTGAATGCGATTTACCAGCATTTGGACGAAAAGAAGCGCAGCGAAATCC
>JBLHNV010000297.1:0-3709 GCA_047623125.1 Janthinobacterium sp.
CGTGCTCGGCACAGCAAATCCATGATAACGAATGCGAGATCATGGATTACATCGAGCCAGCGCAGTGCAGGATTGAATTCGATGCAATCGAAGACTTCGACGCCATGCTCGGCGGTGACGATATTGCCGCAGTGGAGATCGCCGTGGCATTCACGCACCCATCCCAGCGCCTTGCGCCGTGCGAACACGGGCGCAAGTTCAACCTGTCGGGCCGCTTGCCAGCAAACAATCGCATCAAACATGGTCTTTTCATTGCCCGGTTTCAGCAAAGCTTTGACCGCGGCCAGATCCGCGTCAGTGCGTGCGGCGATCAAGGCAGGCGTGCCCCAGTTGCTGGCGCTTGGCGCCAGCGCAGCAGAGCAATGGAAGCGCGCCAGTTTGTCCGCCAGCAGATCGACTTCCTGTGCGCCGATCAAACTGTGGCTGACCCGGTATTCCCACAGCGCCTGCTGGTCAAAGGCACGCATCTTGACGGCATATTCGAGCGCCGCGCCGGGGCCGTCGATGACAGGACTATGCAGCGGGCCGTGTATCGCTGAAACGCCCAGATACATGTGGGGCGCCAGCCGGCGATTCAGGCGAATTTCTTCATTGCAACAGAATCGGCGTGCATCTAGCGTCGCATAGTCAAGAAAATCGAGTTGCAGTGCTTTTTTGAACTTGTAGGCAACATCGGCAGTCAGCAAGACCCACGAAATATGTGTTTCGATCAGTCGAACCGGCCCATGCTGCTGCAATTGGCACAGCAGGGCCTCGATCAGTTTTTTTTGGGCAATGAGGTTTTTTTTGGCGTCTGTAGCGCGCCGTCGCTTCTTTGCATCGCTCTGGTGTCGCATCGGGTCCCCTTGGCTGGTTGTCATCAAGGTATTACGTCATCACACTAGCAGATCATCAGCTTGGCAGCCTCGCCGTTGCATTGCGTTTATGTCGTGCACTAAGCCTTGCGCAAGCGCATATTGGGCCATATCAAACAAGCTGAGTTCAGGTTTTTGCCGCCCGGTTGGAACGACTCTTTGGACTTATCATGGCATGGCTTTGCGTCCGCTGCCGACGCAACAACGATGCGCAATCGGCGCCTGACTCTACCGGAGATGACAAATGAAACAGGCCCCGCTTTCCCACCTGCTCAAGGATACTCCGGCCGCGCTCGCCGGCGCGCACCTGGAAACCGTGGTTCCCGGATGGTATGACATCGAAGCGCCGACCGACCTGGACCGGGTCGCGCACGCTGCGATGGGGTATGCCACGCGCGGTATTTCGCCCGTCAGTCTGGCGCTGGCCTATGCCGATTGGGCATTTCACCTGATGAATTCCCCCGGAAAATGGGGCAAACTGATGGAAAAAGCGATCCGCAAGGAAAGCGTGCTGGTCGCTTATGCGGCCAGAAAAAGCATCGATGGCAGCTGCGCGCCGTGTATCGAACCATTGCCACAAGACCGGCGCTTCCGTGATCCCGGCTGGCAACGCTGGCCGTTTTGCCTGATTTACCAATCTTTTTTGCTCAATCAGCAATGGTGGCATAACGCCACGACCGGCATCGGCGGCGTCTCCAAGCACCATGAGCAAGTGGTCGCATTCGTCGCGCGGCAACTGCTGGACATCGTGTCACCTGTCAATTTCATTGCCAGCAATCCGGAAGTGCTGGAGGTGACGGCGCAAGAAAATGGAAAAAACTTCCTGCGCGGCGCCGTCAACTTGCTCGACGATATCGAGCGCAAAATAGCGCGCCGCCCGCCTCCTGGCGCCGAAGCATTCCAGCCGGGCCGGCAAGTGGCCATCACGCCGGGACAGGTGATATACCGTAACCGCCTGATCGAGTTGATACAGTATTCGCCACAGACCGATCAGGTGTATGCCGAACCGATCCTGATCGTTCCCGCCTGGATCATGAAATATTACATACTCGACTTATCGAAGGAAAATTCGCTGGTCAGCTATCTGGTCCAGCGCGGCCATACGGTATTCATGATTTCCTGGCACAATCCAGACGCCGATGATCGCGACCTGAGCATGGAGGATTATCTGCAACTGGGCATATTTGACGCCATTGCAGCAGTGCAGGCGATTTTGCCCGATCGTAAGATCAATGCGGTCGGCTATTGTCTCGGTGGCACCTTGCTGGCAATCGCCGCAGCTTATCTGGCCAATCAGGACGGCGGCCCGCTCAAATCGGTCACGCTGCTGGCGGCCCAGACCGACTTTAGCGAAGCGGGCGAATTGTCGCTATTCATCGACGAAAGCCAGATCGATTTTCTTGAAAATTTGATGTGGCGCCAAGGCTATCTCGATACCAGGCAAATGACGGGCGCGTTCCAGTTGCTGCGTTCAAACGACTTGATCTGGTCGCGCATCGTCGATGAATATCTGCTCGGAAAGCGCGATGCCATGACCGACCTGATGGCGTGGAATGCCGACACGACCCGCATGCCCTACCGTATGCACAGTGAATATCTGCGCCGACTTTTTTTGAATAACGACTTGTTCAAGGGCCGCTATAGGGTGCATGGCAAGCCTGCCGTGCTCAGCGATATCCATGTGCCGATCTTTGCCGTCGCCACTGAAACGGATCATGTCGCGCCCTGGCACTCGGTGTACAAACTCAATCTCGTGGCCGACACCGAACTGACATTCCTGCTCACCAGCGGCGGCCATAACGCGGGCATCATCAGCGAGCCTGGCCACCGGCACCGGCGCTTCAGAATGTCGCGCTTCCTGGCCGATGACCGTTACGTCGATCCGGACCGCTGGTATCTGGACACACCCGCCACCGACGGTTCCTGGTGGCCGATCTGGGCCGACTGGCTGCGCGACAATTCAAGCGCAAAAAAAGATGTGCCGCCGGCCATCGGCGCGCCGCAAGCGGGTTATTGCGCGTTGGATCAGGCGCCAGGAACCTATGTCCATGAAAAATGACGCAGACCATGCTTAAGTCAGGTCAACGCTGATTGTCCCGATGGGTCTGATAACCCCTTTATTGCCAGCAATGCGCGTACCTTGTGCAGCAATGGTTCCGGCTTGAACGGTTGCGTCAATAATTCCACGCCCGCTGCCAGACTGTCCGCACAAGCGGCGGCGCTGTGCGAGTGGCCAGCCATCAGCATTATTTCCAGTTCGGGCAGCAGACTCTTCGCCTGGCGCCCCAGTTCAAGACTGCCCACCGCGCCGCAGAGCACGCTATCTGTCAGCAACAAGTCGATCGCGACGCCGCTCTCGAGCACGTGTAACGCGCTCCCCCCATCGCGCGCCTTCAGCACCGCATAGCCAAAGTCGCGCAGTATCGCTTGCAACGTATCATGGACCTGGGCATCGTCGCTAACTACCAGTATCGTTTCCTGCCCGGCATGCCCTTCGGTCCCTTGTGCGCGCGATTCAACAGCCCCCCTTGCAAGGCGAACTGCGCATTTTGTGGTACTTTGTATTGGGCTTCGCATGGCGTTTCGTCATGCTGGTGGCGTTGATGCATCTGATGCAAGCTGTCGGCGATGTATTTTTCCGATGCATGGCGCTCAATGACATGGGCGCCAGCGCGGACGACGACATTGAGCAGCGTAATCTCGGCCTGGGTCGGATGCTTTGACGATGCAAACAACATGCCCAGTACGCCCAATATGCGCCCGCGCGCACTAAAAATGGGCGCCGCCCAGCATGCGCGATAGCCATGCGATAGTGCGGCTCCGCGGCCGCTGGTCCAGGATTGATCTTGCGCGAT
>JBLHNV010000298.1:0-3698 GCA_047623125.1 Janthinobacterium sp.
TGCTGGTGACGACAAAACGCGGCGCATCGACCTGGACGAACATATGTTTGAAAATGCCGGCGATCGCAGCGTGCCCGACGACCTCGTTGAACGGATCTTTGAAGCGCGCCTGCGGGTCATACAGGCCTATTACCTGCGGCAACGACTGCGCGCTCAGCGTTTCGTAAAAGTGCACCAGGCGCTGCAAATGCGGCTGGCAATCGAAGCCCTGCTTTTGCGCGTCATTGAGCTGAAAATTCAACTCGGCATTGAGATCAAATGCCAGATCGTGACTTTCCTGGCGCGGTTGTTCGGGCGCTTGCTCATGCTCACTCATAAGCCCGTCACCTTTCTGATCAGCCAAAAATACATACGATACGGCAACAATTGCGCCAGCCTCAGAAAATTGGTGAAGCGGCGCGGAAAATGGATGTGGAACTGGCCGCGCTGCAAACCATCGAGCAGCTTGGCAGCGGCATCCTGCGCGCTCATCAACGCCGGCATCTTGAAGTCATTGCCGGCCGTCAAAGGTGTGTCGACGAAGCCAGGATTGATCTGATAGACACCGATACCGCGCGGATGCAGGTCAAAATACAGAGATTCGGTCAGGTTGATCAGCGCCGCCTTGGTCGGACCATAGACCAGCGCCTTCGGCAATCCGCCGTAGCCGGCCACCGAAGCGACGATGCCGATGCCGCCGGCACCCTGGCGCAGCAACTGCGGCAACACGACATCGAGACAATGGAACACGCCGCGCAGATTCAAGTCGATCAGCGCACTGGCAGCCGCCAGGTCGAAGCTGTCGGCACGCATTTTATTGTAGCCACCGGCCACGATCAGTACCAGGTCGATGCGCGGCCACTGCGCCAGGATCGCCGCAGCGGCGCGCTGGACGCTGGCGTGCTCGCACACATCGAGCGGAACAATCAATGTGGCCGGACCAGCCCCGGCATCGGCAGCGACTTGCCGCAAGCGCTCCTCGTTGCGCGCCGACAGCGTCACATGCGCGCCCTGCGCCAGTAGCATCGCAACCGTCGCCGCACCGATCCCGGTTGACGCGCCGATGACCCAGACATGCTGGCCGGACCAGTTGTTGATCTTTGGATTGAGCGGCTTCATTGTTGTGCTGGCGCCGTTACTGCTGCCGTTGCTGCTGCCGTTGCTGCAGGCGCGGGATCTGGCCGCTTCGAAAACGACAGCGTCACCGCACCGAGGCCATAGCCGAACTTGCTCATTTCGGCACGGTTCAGCATCACGCGCTCGTCGATCAGGAACATCCAGTCTTCAAAATCGACGTTATAGACCTTGTCGTCGACCGGCAGCGCCAGCACGTATTTCCAGCGCAATGCATTACCGGATACGATACCCTCGGCGACGCCGACGACATCGGATGCGGTCCCGGTGAAGCGGCCAGGCGCGCTCTTGCGCAAGGTCCAGACCCGCTTTTGCTTGGTCCCGTCAGCGTAGGTGAAGTCTTCATCGAGCGTGCCGACAGCGCCATCCCAGGAGCAGCGCATGACGACGGTAAAGCGCTTGATGACCTTGCCGGAGCGATCCTGGAACATGCCATGCGCGTCGAGCGTGCCGTTGAAATAGCGTTCGACATCGAGTGCCGGCGTTTGAGACGCATACTGGTCCGGATGCAGCGGCGCCGCACAAGCTGCCAGCATGGCGCCGACGATGAGCGCGCCCAGTGCACGCTTGAGCGCCCTGACGGCGCTTGGTACGCACCAGGTCGATGCACACAGCGCTGTGCCAACATTACCCACGTTACTCACGTTACTCGATTCCATGCGCCATCTCCCGTAGTTCCAGCATTGTCGACAAGGTTCAGCAATCGCGCAGCGGCGCGCGCCACAGCATCACTGCCGCCAGCAATTTCAAGCCACATGGCAGCAGCGCATAGGCGACGACCAGCGCTTGCGTGTCGGCACCGCTGCCCGGCACATAGCCGAGCCAGCCCAGCAGCGGCAGCGCAATGCCTGCGGCCAGCGCCAGGCTCAGTTGCACGCCCCAGTTCCACAGACCGAAATAAGCCGCTTCATGCTGACCGCTGTGTCCGGCTTGCGCGATGACGCCGGCCAGCAGTGCCGGTGGCAAGGCCAGGTCGGCGCCCAGCGCCACGCCCGACAACAGGCAAATGACACCAAACGCCAGTAGCGCACCCGGCCCTAACCCGTAAGCCCAGACAAACACCAGCGCCGACAGCAGCATGCCGGCGCCCCACGCGCGCGCTTCGCCATGGCGGCGCGCCAGCACGACCCACAACGGCATCGACGCTGCCGCCGCGCCGAAATACAAAATCAGGAACAGTCCGGCATAACTCCCCAGTTGCAGCCGGTCTTCGGCAAAGAACAGGAACAACGTCGCCGGTATCGCAGCACCGACGCCGCTGACGATCAGCACTGAAAACAGCGCCCGAAAGCGGACCCCGCGCAGCGGAGCGAGCATGCTGCCGGCGACCGCACTACTGGCCGCGCTGGTGGTCACAGCGGCAGGACGGGGGCCGCGCAGCAGCAACAACGCAGCAGTGCCCAACAGGAAAAACGCAAACAGCAGCGTCAAGCCGTCATAACCCAGCACGCCGGTCAAGCCGGCGGCGGCAATCACTCCGATCAAGCCGCAGCCTTCGCGTACTGCCGTCACGCGCGCACGCGCCGACGGCGCCTGGGTCAGCGCCGCGCCCCAGCTTTGATGCGCAATCATGGCCAGGCCAAAACCCAGGTAGACCAGCATCAGGCTGGCCAGGAACCAGATCAGGGCGCCAATCTCCGCCAGCGGTGGCGGATGGAACAGCGCGCCGAAACCGACCAATAACAACGGCAGCGACAGCATAATATAGCGGGCATAGGCGCCGCCGCGCTGCGCCATGCTTTTCCCCAGCATAGGGTCGATGAAGGCTGCCAGCACGCGCGCAGCAAGCAATACGGTGCCGATCGCTGCCAACGACAGGCTGCTGCGCTGCGCATAGAACTGCGGCACGAATACGTAGATCGGCAACGCCACCATCGCCAGCGGCAGTCCGAACAAGCCGTAGCACAGCAATGCAAAAAGTGACAGCGGAGCCGCCGGTGCAGTCATCTGTTTCACTGGCGCGGCGCCGCATTCAACAGCAAGGCCACACGCAAACTCTGCGCGCTACTGGCAGGGTCCAGCCAGATCGCAAAAAATGCGCGTGCGAAAGCGGGATCGGCGATTTCGGCCAGCGCCTTGCCATCAAGGTAAAAACGCACACCGGATCCAGGCAGAAAGACCCCGCTCAAGTGGCTGCCCTCTTTTACATCGGGGAAAATGGCACGCATCTTGACCAGCCATGCGGCGCGCTGCGCCTGCGTCCCGGCGCCCAGTTTTTCGATTTCCTCGATGCTGGCGTCGGCGATCTCCTTGCCATCGAGCGCGCGCGCGTAGCGCAAGTCCAGCACGAACGGCGCCGCCCCGGGCGCTGCTGGCAAATAGCCGCGCTCGCCTACCCACAGCGCGGCATCGTAGACCGAGATGCCGAACCAGCGGAAGGTGCCCTGTCCGGCCAGGCGCGCAGCGCCGACTTCCTGTTCAATATGAGCTGCCGGCGCCGCTTGCGCATTGCCGCAGACCAGCGTCAGCGTCAGCGTCAGCAGCAATGCCAGCATGCGGCCTGATCTTGTTAGATCTGATGACATGTCAATCCTTGACTAGCGTGAATTGCATCACGTCGGTATTGCTGGTGCAAAATGCCGCCT
>JBLHNV010000299.1:0-3670 GCA_047623125.1 Janthinobacterium sp.
GGCAAAAAACAGCAGTGACGGCCCCAGCAAGCAACCAAGACCCGTGTAAAAAGTCGATGTCATCGCGCCGTAAGGCACCAGCTTGGCATCGATTGCCGCAAGAGCGCCACACACGCCGCTGGTGGTCCCCATCATGCCGCCAAAGACCATCGCGGTGCGGGGATTGTCAAGGCCAATGGCCTTGGCAAAGAAGGGCGTACCAACCATGACCAGTACCGACTTGACCAGACCGGCGGCAATGCTGAGCGCCATCACGTCGGAACTGGCGCCGATAGCAGCACCAGTGACCGGCCCGACGATGTAAGTGACGGCGCCAGCACCGATTGTCGTCATGCTGACCGCGTCGGTATAGCCGAAGGCATAGGCGACACCGGCGCCGATGGCGAACGACAAAATCACGCCGAGAATCAGAGACACGATGCCGCTCAAGCCGCAGCGCCGCATGTCGCTCAGATTGGCGCCATAAGCGGTCGAGACGATCGCAAAATCGCGCAGCATCGCGCCACCCATCAGGCCGATACCGCCAAATAACTTGATGTCGACGATGCCCTTGGTGCCACCGGTGGTGATGCCGCCCATGTAAGCGAGCAGCAAGCCGATTATGATGGCGAGCGCCGAGCCGTGCAAATGTCCACGCGTGAAGCGGGCGGACACGAAATAAGAGAGCCACATCGTGGCGCCGATCACCGCAAAAGCTGTCAGCAAGCCATTCTTGGCCAGCAACGCGACGACGATAGTGTTGATGTCATTCATCTGATGTTCCTTATGATGCCAGTTCGGCCGAATCGATGGCCGGCACATAGCTTGACGCGCCTATGCGCACGACGAGCGGAATCAGCGCGAATGTGACAACCACCGCCAGCACGCCAGCGAGTATTGCCGCAGGGCCGCCCTTGATTGCACCAACCACGTTTTGCTGCGCAGCCATCGCCACGACGACCGGGATGTACATCGCCGCCCAGAAACCGATACCCTGGCTCGACGTCGGCAACAACCGACCCTGGCTCTTCAATTTGTCCGACAAAAACAGCAATAACAACATCGCAAAGCCGACGCCGCCGACATTGGCCTTGACGCCGACGAGCACGCCGAGCAAGTCGCCGATGAACATGCCGGCCAGGGTACAAAATGCCAACAATGCTACGCCATAGATAATCATGATACGCCTCCTAAAATAGTGATGGTTCTTTGAATGAACTCGGATTTGGTGTGCTGTGGTGTGCTGCATATACCGGTGCTCCTGCGCCGGCCAGGGTTAAGTTAAAGTTAAATTTAAGACAACTATAAAGGTACAACTGAAGGTACAACTGAATGTGCTGGTGAAGGCAAGGTAAAGATGAGGCTGAAGTTAGCTTGGGCAGCTTATAAAAACCCACAGAATGTCATTCCCGCGCAAGCGGGAATCCATGGGCAACAGGCCAAGCGAGGGCAATGGGATCCCCACCTGCTGGGATGACAGTTTTTCGAGGCGACTTTACATCAGCGTCACTACCACTGCGTGCGCAGCAACGCGCGCACCCGGCTTGACGCCGCGCGGTTTTGTGCCCCCAGACGCGAACCCAGGTCCCGGCGGGAATCCGTCAGGATGTCGGCCAACGCTGCCTCCAAACTCGCTTCGACCAGTTCGGCGTCGGCCTGGATCGGGCTGTCCGGCTGCTGCAACGCCAGCGTTTGCCACAGCAAGCCCAGCGACGCATAGCTGCCGATGTCGTACGCCATCGGTGCAATGCTTGAAGCCAGTTTTTCCATCGCCTCGACCGAGCGCAGCGTGATGCGCGCTGCCGATTCCTTGCCCATCGCATGGACCATCACTTTTTGATCGTCGAATGCAATCAGCCGGTTGGCCTGGTAGCCGTGTGCCAGAAAGGCGCCCGACATGGCCTTGCCGACGATCAAGCCGATGACCGGATGGCCCGCCAGCCGCGCGCTGGCGTAGGCGGCGGCGGCGCCAGCCAGCGCCTGGTGTATGCCATAACCCTCTTCGCGCCGGCCGTAAGCCTGGCTGGCCACGTCGATGACGCACACGATGGGCGTCTTGACGATGTTGTCTTTATCAAGCGCGATCAGTTCCTGCACTGCGCGCGCCAGTTGCCAGCCTTCAATCAGGCCGACTTCGCCGCCGCGCACGCGCGAAAAGCGATTCTCCGGATCGGGAACGACGGCGATATAGCGCGCCGCCTGGCCAGCCAGAACAGCATCGGCCACCAGCACTGAAGCCGGATAGCCTGGCAGCAGCGGCGCCGCGCCGGTCAGCTGCGCAAACCATAGCGCGCCACGACCTGGCCCCTGAGTCGGCGAGTTGAACAACGGGGTAGACAAACTGGTCGATGCATTCATGCTGAAAATCCTTTCTGGTAGGTCGCGCGTATCTGCTCGGGCGTCGCTTGCACGCCGGCGTCAACTTCGGCCAGGCAAGCCAGGAAACGTGTAACCTGGTCGCTGCGGGGGCAAGCGGGCAACGGGCGCCGGAAGAAGTCTTGCACCACGGCGCGCATTTGTGCGCAATCATCCTCGACCAGCGCATCGGCCAACTGGCTGTCGAAACGTTGCTGGCCGCCAGTGAAGCTCCAGATGAAAGGCCGGTCGCGCGAATCGTATTCGGCGATACCCGCTTCCTGCTCGATCACGGCGGGGCCATTCAAGCCGAGACGCGCTTCGTGCGTGAGCACTACATAGCTGCACAGCGCGGCGGCGATCGACATACCGCCAAAACAGCCGACGGTGCCGGCACTGATCGCGATCACCGGCTGGTAGCGCCGCAGATCGACGATCGCCGCATGGATTTCCGCGATCGCGGCCAACCCCAGATTGGCTTCCTGCAAGCGCACGCCGCCGGTTTCGAACACGATGATGGCGCGGGTGGGAATGCCGTTGCGGTTGTCCTCGGCCGCCAGTTCAAGCGCGCCGGCGATCTTGGCACCACCAACTTCACCCAGGCTGCCACCCTGAAATGCGCCTTCGATGGCCAGCACCACCGCGCTTTGTCCATCGAAAGTGCCTTTGGCCACGACGACGCCATCGTCGCTTTGTGTGACGATGCCTTGGCGCTCCAGCCACGGTGAATTGATGCGATCGAACGGACCGACCAGTTCACGCATCGAACCGGCATCGAGCAAGGCTTGGGCACGGCTGCGGGCAGTCATCTCGATGAAGCTAACGCGCTGCAATAATTGTTCTATCTTCATGGCTCCAGCTCCAGCTTCAACTCGTCGAAAGCTTGTTCGATACGCAGTCGCACGACGCCCGGCGTGGCACCGAAATCGTTGATGTCGAGCCGCACTGCAGGCAGAGGGTCGACTGTCGATGCGTCCGCTTTCAAGATGCGCTCAAGCAGCGTTTGCCACACCGCATTCATGCCATCGACCGAGGTACAGATCGCCACCGTGGTCACACCGTCCAGGCCCGGCTCAAGCAATACTTCCAGATCACCCGAGCCAACCACGCCGGCCAGCGCGCGGCCTCTGGCAGGCGCACCTGCCGGAAATTCATAAGACATCTTTTCCATGGTCTCTCTTTCTAATCTTGTTTCAACATGAATTTTTTAATACATCAACTTTTAATGCAGGCGTTCGCTGGCGATGCTGTCCAGTAACAACGTGGCAGCCAGCAAATCAGCCGCGCCACCCGGTGATACATGGCGCGCCAGCAAATCGTACTCATACGATTGCAG
>JBLHNV010000300.1:0-3631 GCA_047623125.1 Janthinobacterium sp.
TTACCTCGTCCAGCGTACCATTCTTTTTGGCGCTGACGCCGCCAAAAAGGATCAATACGCGCGCATCTTGCGGCACCATGTTGGATAATCGGAGCACTGTTGCGACACCGAAAATGATTTTGGTCGGGTTATAAAGTACCCAGTTTTCCATGTGATGCCCATCAAAAAAATAGACCAGTCGTCTTGATTTCAATAAAAAAGCGTCGTTGTTGGACCAATGCTGCTATGAATGTTCGATGCCGGGCGCCAGATCAAGCAACTGCAAGCTCGCGCTCATCGCCTCTTCCAGCGCGCTGCGGTCGCGCCGCATCTTGGTCAGCAGTGTCGCGCCCAGCCACATGCCGTACAGGGCCTGGGCCGTGTGGCTGGCGTCCTTGACATCACGCAGCGATCCGTCCACCAGTCCGTCTTCGATACAGGCGGCCAGTCGCGCAATGATGCTGTCGGTGCCGCGCTGCAATGCCATGCGCATTGCTTCGGACAAGTCCGATACTTCGCCACCAAGCTTGACGACGAGGCACTTGCCTTCCAGTCCCTCGCTGGACTGGGTATCGAGCCAAAGCGTCCAGTAGCGGATCAGTTTTTGCGCGGCGCAAGATCCCGGCTGCGTCAGCAACTGATCGAGTCGCTCCAGATAATCGACAAAATAGCTGTCCAGCAATGCTTCTCCAAAAGCTTCCTTGGATTTGAAGTAATGGTAAAAAGAACCCTTGGGTACATCGGCAGCGCACAATAACTGATTCAGGCCGACCGCGGAAAAACCTCGACCCAAAATGATGGGCTTGGCGGTATCGAGTATGTGTTGCCGGACATCTTGCTTTTTAATGCTCATGCTGCATCCTACATTAAAATTAGACCGGTCGTCTTAAAGTGTTTTTTATCGCGCGCGGCAAATACAGGGAGCACGCTGGCTTTCTGAAAACCCCCGCGCAAAAAGCCGACGGGGAAAGCCATTGCTAATGGGAGGGGAAATTGAATCAACGAAACGACGATAACCGGGTCAAGTTGTGCCGTCGCCGCTCGTGCCATTTGCCGGCCTGCTGCTTCAGAACGTTACGATAGCTGGCCATGTGCCGGGCATGAAACTGCGTCACAGCACCCGACGCATCCCATTTTTTTGCGACGCGACGGCAGCGGCGCTGCGGCCACAGCCGGGTACATCAACAGGCCAACTGAGCAGATAAAAATTGATTTTTATCGTTATTTTGCACTGCAGCAAGATCCAAAATAGCAACGAAGTCAACCATCACCGCAGCGGTGACATGAAACTCATTGCCAGTCTCATCATTGCCAGTCTCATCATCGACTTTTTTCATCATGGCTATCTGCGCTCGCGCTTCAATCGCCATCTGCGCATGGTCAACGCGCAGCGCGAAAACGAGGGCCACGCTGCGCGCAGCGTGCAGCGTGCAGCGCAAGGTGATCTGGATGCGCTGCCGCGTGCAGTCACCTTGACGAGCGCCAACCGCGCGTCGCATGGCGTTCGAACAATTCGAACAATCCCTGGGTCAGCAGCGCCAGCACGGCGGCCGGTATCGCGCCTGCCAGCAGCATGTCGTTGTCGTTGAGCGCCAGACCGATCGTGATGCGTTCGCCATAGCCCCCGGCGCCGATGAAGGCAGCGATCGTCGCCGTGCCGACGCTCATCACCGCCGCCGTCTTGATGCCAGCGAGTATCACCGGCAAAGCCAGCGGCAGATCGATGTACAACAAGCGGTCCCTGCGCCGCAAGCCCAGCGCCAGCGCCGCCTGGCGCAAACCGCTGGGTACTTGCAACATGCCGGTGCAGGTGTTGGCCACGATCGGCAGCAGCGCATACACGAACAGCGCCACCAGCGCCGGCCAGGTCCCTATACGCCCCATCAGCGGAATCAGCATCGCCAGCAGCGCCAGCGATGGCACCGTCTGCAGCACACCGACCAGCGCCAGCACCGCTTGCCGCAAGCGCGGCAAAAATGCCGCCAACAAACCCAGCGGAATGCCGATCGCGCAAGCGAACAGCACCGAGAACAGCACCAGCGCGACATGCTGGCGCGTCAAAGGCCACAGGTTTTCATCGAAGATTTTGGCCAGCAAACCCGGGCTGGCCACTTTCGCAGCCGGGGCCGACGCCAGGCTGGCTGCTGGAGCGCTGGCGGCCAGCCAGGATTGCGCGATGCTGGCAAAGCTTTTTCCATCGATTTCGGCGCTGCCATTCATCGCAATCATGGCGCTGGCGCTGATGCGCCCTTCCAGTCCTTGCAACGCGCGCCATGCCTGCGGAAAGCGCTGCGCGATATCGAGCCGATACAGCAGCATCGCGTCATAGCGCGGAAAATACGCCTGATCGTCCTGCAGCACACGCAAGCCAAGTTGGCCGATCTTGGCGTCGGTCGAATAGATGTCGATCACATCGACCTGGCGCTCAACGAGCGCGGCGTAGGCGATGCCGTGATCGAGTCCGCGCGGGCGCTGCGGCAGGCTATACAGGCTGACCAGCCCGGGCCAGCCATCGGCGCGCCCGATGAATTCATGCGACAGGCCGAATTTCAGCTCCGGATGCGCGGCCAAGTCACTCAATGTATTCAAGCTGCGCACGCCATCCTCGCCACCCAGCATTGCCAGCGCATAGGTATTGTTAAAGCCGAGCGGCACGGAAACGCCCAACCCAAGCAGTGCCAGTTCGCGCCGGGTCTGCTCCAGCGTGGCTGGCACCTGATGTTTCAGGATTTCGCGTTCGATGGTGCCCAGGTATTCCGGATAGATGTCGATGTCGCCAGCGCGCAGCGCGGCCAGCACGATCGCGGTATTGCCCAGCCCCTGACGATGCACGGCGTCGACATGGGGGGCCGCACTTTGGCGCAAGATTTCACCCAGAATATACGATTCGGTGAAGCGCTTGGAGCCGACGTGCAGCGTGCCCGGGTCGGCAACTGCGGCCTGGGTGGCGACGCTGGCGCAGCCGATGAAGATCGTCAAGGTGATGCGCCACAGGCAGCGCACTGCGGCCGGCATCAATCCGGCGTCGGGTTTGGAAGGCACGAATTCTCCACACAGGATGATGGTTGGTGCGGCGAGGATACCACCACAGGCATCACCACCCGGCACAAAGTGTCCGTTACCGTCAGTTCGATGCGGCCAGTCAAATGTCGCCAAGCTGATTCGACGCCCGTTATCGGTGGCGCGCAGCGAAAAGGCTGCCGCAGCGTGCGCTCAGCGCATCTGATTGAGCCGCAAGCTGGTGGCATCGCCGGGCATGCGTACTGCAACACAATCATTCACGCGATGCATGTTCATCAACGGCAGCGGCGCTTGCTGCAAGTGCCGGCACTATCACACTGATCCATCGCTGCGATGCTGCGCCTCGCGCTGCAGCAACGCCTGCTTGCGCTCGACGCCCCAGCGGTAGCCAGACAGCGCGCCGTCGATGCGCACGACGCGATGGCACGGTATCGCGACCGCCAGCGCATTCGCGGCGCAGGCGCCAGCCACCGCGCGCGCACCTTTCGGTACGCCGATGATGGCCGCCAGTTCGGCGTAACTGACGGTGCGCCCGGCCGGAATCTGGCGCAGCGCTTGCCACACGCGCTGCTGGAATGCGCTGCCGCGCAAGTCAAACGGCAAGTCGAGACCGATGTGCGGCGCTTCGACC
>JBLHNV010000301.1:0-3497 GCA_047623125.1 Janthinobacterium sp.
TTGCGCAGTGCCTGGTCCATTGTCAGTATGCTGCCGGCCAGCGTGCCATCTGGCAGGCGCACGCCGCCCAGGCATTTATGGACGGTTTGCCGCCCCAGCAGGTAGGCGCCATCTGGCATGCCGGTCCCTGCCGTCGCATCGGTTACACAGTACAGGCGCGGGATCGCGCGCAACGCGACCCTCAAAGCGCCCGGGTGCACGTGCAGCAAATCCGGGATCATTTCGGCGTATTCGGCATGTGCCAGCGCCGCGCCGACGATGCCCGGCGCACGGTGATGCAAACCGGTCATCGCGTTGAACAGGTGGGTGAAACCGCTGGCACCGTGTGCCAGCGCGGCCACGCCATCTTCATACGAGCCCAGCGTATGGCCGATCTGGACCAGAAAACCAGCAGTACTCAATATGCGTACCAGCGCCAGATGGCCTTCAATCTCCGGCGCCAGCGTAATCAGTCTGAGCGGCGCGCACGCAGCCAGATGCTGCACCTCGGCCAGCGTTGCGCGGCGTGTATGATCGGGCTGCGCGCCCAGCTTGCCGGGGTTGATGTACGGTCCTTCGAGGTGTGCGCCGAGCACGCGCGCAGCGCCGGCGGTGCGCGTTGCTGCCGCCAGCTTGATCGCCTGCAAGGCGTTGATGATGTCTTCTTGCGGCGCCGTCATCGTCGTCGCCAGCAAACTGGTGGTGCCATGGCGCGCATGCAGCGCAGCAATCGCATGCAGTGCATCACCGCCTTCCATCACATCGCGTCCGCCGCCGCCATGCACGTGCAAGTCGATGAAGCCGGGGATCACGTAATCGTCGCCGTTGAAGGCGGGGTCGGCGTAATCGCCTTCGATGGCTGCGATGCGCGCGTCACATGTGATTGCGCCGTGCCGCCAGCCGTGTGGCGTCAGGATGTTGCCTTCGATATCGTGCGGCATAAACAGGTGCGCCATGAACGTGGAATGGATGACTGAAGTGCAACGTGAATGGCGAAAAAACGGTCGGAAACCCCTGGAGAACGTCGCCAAAGAGGGGGGCTGAGCATATGGATTGCGGCCGTTGCAGCACACTGTCCTTGCTGACAGCGGTCATCGGGAGTACAGTCCGCCTTTGACACCTCAGCAGGAAGTATATAGATGAATGACAAGGTAGCGCAGAATTCGTATTGGGACGATTGGCAGAGCGAGGCGCTGGACGCCGGCGTCAAGGCACCGCTGGCCAAGCTTGGGATGGAAGTGCTGCGTGCGTATCGCAAGAACCGCTGGCCGAAGGAATTTCTCGGGCGCGAAGATGATGGCCCGCTCATGCTGACGATGTGCCTGGAAGACCCGGCTCAGGCCGAACTTTTCTTCGTTGAAAATCTGTATCCGTACGATGGCGCGCTGATCGAGGCGACCCGGGTCCGGCTTGGTCTGTAGTGCATTGATCGTTGCCTTGCATGGCGCTGGTTCTCAGTCCCGCGCTCAGGCGGGCGCCGCCGCCGTGCAATCGGTACCCAATGGCCTGCAAATTTGCTTGTAGTTTGATCGGCATGGCAGCCGGGATGGCATAATGTCGCGCCAGTCGCGCCAGTGGCAGTAACGTTCTGGCGGGGCCGTCATCGGGTGCAAGCCCGATCTGTAGTTCCATCCCATCAGGCCGCGCCTGTGCGCGGTACATCAATTACGGAGTCAGGCGTCATGAGCAAAGCACAAGACAGTAAAAAAGAAGGCAAGAAAGAGCCCGCGAAGACCTTGAAAGAGAAAAAAGAAGCCAAGAAAATCAAGAAAGACGAGCGCAAGCACTAGTCATCATGGCGGCGCCCTAGCGTCACTGGTGCGCCAAGGCGTCGCTGCTGTGCTTGATGCTATGCTTATTGCCACGTTTATTTCTACGTTTATTCCTACGTTTATTTTTACGCTTGCTGCCATGCCTCGATGATACCGGTAATGCCTGTTTTTACGGTGACCTGGCGGCGTCGTTCGGACCTGGCGGCAAGCGCAAAGGCGGTGCTTGCTGGTTCAGAGCCAATACCAACTTGTTGGGCGCAGACATCGCCGACGCGATCGCTGCAGCGGCTGGCGTGCGGCATTGGGTGTTTGGCGCTTTGGCATTTGCGCTGCGCCAGGCGGGTCCCGGCAGCAAGATAGTCTACCTCAACACGCAATTGAAAAGGTGCTGCGTCAGAGGCAAGCCGCTGCCGTCCGGCCAGATGTCAAGCTGGCATTCATGGCTTGGGCCCGAGCGTCAGATTTCAGCTTCAGATTTCAGCGCCATCGATACGCGGCATCTCCAGGGGGTTCATGTACACGCAATTTTTCAATCTGAAGCAGTCGCCGTTTTCGATCGCTCCCGACCCGCGCTACCTGTTCATGAGCGAGCGGCACCGCGAAGCGCTGGCGCACCTGTTGTATGGCGTGGGCAGTGGTGGCGGCTTCGTGCTGCTGACCGGTGAAATAGGTGCCGGCAAGACGACCGTCTGCCGCTGCTTCATCGAGCAAGTGCCGGCACATTGCAAACTGGCTTACATTTTCAATCCCAAGCTATCGGCGCTGGAGTTGCTGGCATCGATCTGCGATGAATTCGGTATTGCGCACGCTGGCTCTGGCAGTGCGAAGAGCCATGTCGATGCGATCAATGGCTATCTGCTGGACAGCCATGCGCAGGGCATCAACAACGTGTTGATCGTCGATGAAGCACAAAACCTGGCGAGCGACGTGCTGGAGCAATTGCGTTTGTTGACCAACCTGGAAACGTGCGAACGCAAGCTGCTGCAAATTATCCTGATCGGCCAGCCGGAATTGCGTACGATCCTGGCGCGCCCGGAGTTGGAGCAATTGACGCAACGCGTCATTGCGCGCTATCACCTCGGCTCGCTTGCGCTAGCTGACATGAAAGGCTACATTGCGCATCGGTTGGCGGTATCGGGCTGTGCGGCGCCACTCGCGGCGACTATTTTTCCGCCGCGTTTGCTGCCGCTGATACACCGGATCAGCAAGGGCGTGCCGCGCCGCATCAACTTGTTGTGCGACCGCGCGCTGCTGGGCGCGTATGTCGAAGATCAGCATCAGGTGTCGCGCAAGATTTTGCGCCATGCCGCGGTCGAGGTTTTTGGCAGCGCCGTGGGGGCGGGCGCTCTGCGGCGCTGGCCACATGTGCTGGCCGGCACGCTGGCCGGTGCCTTGATCAGCGGTGCTCTGGTTTGGTTCGGGTTGCAGCATGGCGCGCTGCCGCCGTCGGTTTGGTTGCCAGCTTCGGTGCCGACGTCGGCGCTGGCACCGTCTGCCGCTGTAGCGCCTTTCGGCCCCGGTGCCGACGTGCGCGCACTGGCGATGTTATGGGACCAGGCATTGCCGGACGGCGCGCCATGCGAGGTGGCGATCGAACTCGGTTTGCGCTGTTACCGGAGCAATGGCGGCCTGGCCGAATTGCGCCAGCTTGACCGTCCAGCCTTGCTCACAGCACTGGCGCCAGCGGCGCCCGATGCGTTGCTGATCGGCTTGAGCGATACCTCGGCCACGCTGCGCATCGCGAAC
>JBLHNV010000302.1:0-3496 GCA_047623125.1 Janthinobacterium sp.
CTCGGCAGCGCCGCTGGCGACCTTGGCAGCGGTTGCATTCAAGCCCACTGCACGGTCTTTCGGCACGATCACTGCATGCGCGCCGACGCCGTCGGCCACGCGCAAACAAGCGCCCAGGTTGTGAGGGTCGGTAATGCCGTCGAGCACCAGCAGCAGCGGCGGACCGTCGATCGCATCCAGCAATTCATCGAGGTTGCGCGCCAGTGCCAGTTCGGCCGCGAACGCAATCACGCCTTGATGGCGACGGGTGCCGACAATCTTGTCGAGCCGCGCCGAATCGACCGGCATCACGCGCACCCCGACAGCCTTGGCGGCAGTGACCAGATCTTGCATGCGGCGGTCGGTGCGACCGGCATCGATAAAAATTTCTTCCACTGATTGCGCCTCGTGACGCAAGCGCGAGGTCACCGCGTGGAACCCAAAAATCATCTTATTCTTCATGTGCTATCGCTTCTTCTTACCAGATTTTGAAACAGGTTTCGTGGCGACTGCACCCGCCTTGGCATCGAAGCGCGTCTGCGTCTTCGGACCCGGCTTGACCATGGACTTGGATTGTCCCTTGCCCGGCTTGCTCGACTTGCCTGAGCGTTCTTGCCCACCGTCGGCCGCTGCCGCTTCGCCAGCGAGGCGCAGGTCGATCTTGCGCGTTTCCAGGTCGACGCGCACCACTTGCACCGTGACGCGATCAGTCAATTGATAACGCTTGCCGGAACGTTCGCCGCGTAATTCGTGGCGCGCATCGTCGTACTGGAAATAATCAGTACCCAGTTCGGTCACGTGCACCAGGCCTTCGACATACAGTTCGTCGAGTTGGACAAAGATGCCGAACGTGGTCACGCCGGTGATGACGCCGGTAAATTCTTCGCCCAGCTTGTCTTGCATGAAATAACACTTGAGCCAGGCCTCGACGTCGCGCGACGCTTCGTCGGCGCGACGCTCGTTGGCCGAGCAATGCACACCCAGCGCATCCCAGATCGTCAGGTCGGCAGCTTGCTTTTGCTTGCCTTCGGCCTTGTCTCTGGCTTGCTGTTTGCGCGTCGCATTCGACACGTTCGTGTTCAAGCCGCCGACATTGTCAATCTTCGGCTCGTAGCGCTTACCGAGCAAGATCGCCTTGATCGCGCGGTGCGTCAGCAAGTCAGGGTAGCGCCGGATCGGGCTGGTGAAGTGCGCATACGCTTCATAAGCGAGGCCGAAGTGGCCGATATTGTCGGGACTGTAGACCGCTTGCTGCATCGAGCGCAGCAACATCGTTTGCAACAGCGCCGCATCGGGCCGCGGCTTCACTTGCTTCATCAGCTCGGCGTAATCGGACGCCGATGGCGTATCGCCGCCAGCCAGACTCAGTCCCAGTTGCTTCAGGAACGTGCGCAACTGGGTCAGCTTGTCTTTGGTCGGGCTGGCATGAATCCGGTACGTACCCGGATGCTTGTGGCGCAGTAACAAATCGGCGGCGCACACGTTGGCAGCCAACATGCACTCCTCGATGATCTTGTGTGCATCGTTGCGGGTGCGCGGGACGATTTTTTCGATCTTGCCGTTCGGATTGCAAACGATATAGGTTTCGGTAGTTTCGAAATCAATCGCGCCGCGCACACGGCGCGCTTGCAGCAACGCCATGTAGACTTGATTCAAATCTTGCAGATGCGGCATGATCGCAGCACGACGCTGCGCTTCCGCTCCCGCCGGATTGGTCAGCGCATCGGCCACCTGGTCGTAGGTCAGGCGCGCCGCAGAATGGATCACGGCCGGATAAAACTGGTAAGCCTTGATGTCACCCTTGTCGCTGATGACCGCATCGCACACCAGTGTCAAACGGTCGACGGCCGGGTTCAGCGAACACAGGCCGTTCGATAATTTTTCGGGCAACATCGGAATCACGCGGCGCGGAAAATACACCGAGGTGCTGCGCTCCAAGGCATCGACATCGAGCGCATCGCCCGGTTTGACGTAGTGGCTGACGTCGGCGATCGCGACGATCAGCCGGAAACAGTTGGCACGTCCGACCTTGACCCGCTCGCAATACACGGCATCGTCAAAATCGCGCGCATCTTCGCCATCGATGGTCACCAAAGGCACGTCGCGCAAGTCCACGCGCTCCTTCAGGTCGGCATCACGCACCTCGCCGGGCAACTTGATTGCCTGCTTTTGCGCGGTTGCAGAGAACAGATGCGGCACGCCGAATTTGCGCACGGCGATTTCAATTTCCATGCCCGGATCGTCAAGTTCGCCCAGCACTTCGACGATGCGACCGACCGGCTGCTTGAAGCGCGACGGTTGCTCGGTCAGTTCGACGCTGACGATCTGGCCTGCCTTGGCTTTGGCCGTGGTGCCAGTTACCAGAATGTCCTGGCCGATGCGCTTGTCTTCCGGCGCCACGACCCAAGTGCCGCTCTCATTGAGCAGGCGGCCGATGATATGGCTGTTGGCGCGGCTGACCACTTCGACGATCGTGCCTTCCGGTCGGCCACGACGGTCGGTGCCGATCATGCGTGCCAGCACGCGATCGCCATGCAAGACCTTTTGCATTTCTTTCTCGGGCAGGAACAAGTCGGCGCTGGCATCGTCCGGTATCACGAAGCCGAAGCCGTCGCGATGACTGCTGACGCGACCTGCGATAAAACCGGGCTGCTGCGCCAGCACGTAGGTGCCATCGGCATCAGGTTCGATTTGCCCGTCGCGCACCATCGCATTGAGGCGGCGCTGCAGCACTTCCAGCGAGTCGGGGTTGGCATCGAGCGCACGCGCGAGCGCATCAAGGGCCAGCGGCGCCTTGGCACTGCGGAAAATACCGAGAATTTCCTCCCGGCTGGGAATGGTGTGATTATTTTGGCTCAAGAGTATTTCTATCGTTATTATTGACGGAATTGGACAGCGTTGACAGTGACTAGATGAGGTGAAGCTATGGCTGACACCATCAATATTGACACGGTGATAGGCGTAGTGTACCGGAGGTCGGCACGGTTTACCTAACGCACGTCACTTTAATAAAAAATACTGCGGCCCTTTGACATTTCCATGGATTGCTCTACAATGCTGTTCTCTCGCAGCGACAACATGTTAAAGCGAGACAGCCTCGGAACAGTAGTGCGGCATCGAACGAAAGTTCATCTGGTGCAAAACTGTACGGGGCGATATAATAGCAGCAGTTGCAGTAACAGTGCCCACGTGGCGGAATTGGTAGACGCGCATGGTTCAGGTCCATGTGCCGTAAGGTGTGGGGGTTCGAGTCCCTCCGTGGGCACCAACTACCGGATATGCAGTAAGCATCAGAAAAAGCGCCGTACATCTTCACCGATGTACGGCGCTTTTTTTCTGTTGCCAGCTTGTTCCTGGTGCGCTGCAGTGCTTCCATGAATGGACAGGCAGCGAAAAAAAATGATGCGAAATTGCCATTGACCAAATCCATCAGCTGCGGTTATGATGCATGCCACGGTAAGGCCGTAAGCGCTAAGTTTGCTTAAGGCAGTTTGCCCACGTGGCGGAATTGGTAGAC
>JBLHNV010000303.1:0-3464 GCA_047623125.1 Janthinobacterium sp.
CCAGACCCGGTCGTGGCTTTGCACATAATCGAGAAAACGGGCCAGTGCAGCGATGCGCGCCGGGCGTCCGGCCAGCCGGCAATGCAAGCCGACCGACAGCATTTTCGGCGCGCTCAAGCCATCCGGGTCGCCTTCTGCATACAGCACGTCGAACGCATCCTTCAGGCAATCGAAAAACTGCGTGCCGCAGTTGAATCCCTGCGCCGCTGCAAAGCGCATGTCGTTGGTGTCGAGTGCATACGGCACGATCAGATGAGCTCGTACGTCCGGCACACCGCTGGCATCGATGCAAGCGACCTTTTGCCAGAACGGCAGATCATCGCCGTAATGGTCGGCGTCGTAGCGAAACCCACCATGTTCGACGACGAGTTTGCGCGTATTTGGCGAGTCGCGTCCGGTGTACCAGCCCGATGGCGCGGCGCCGGTCAACTCCTTGAAAATCGCGACCGCTTCCGCCATGTGGGCGCGCTCGGTAGCTTGATCGATGTTTTGGTAGGAAATCCAGCGCAAGCCGTGGCAGGCGATCTCATGGCCCAGATCCTGAAACGCCTGAACGGCGTCGCGATTGCGCTTGAGCGCCATCGCCACACCGAACACGGTCAGTGGCAAAGCGTGCTGTTCGAACAGCCGCAGCAGACGCCAAACGCCGGCGCGCGAGCCATATTCGTAGATCGATTCCATGCTCAGGTGGCGCATCGGAAACGCTTGCGCACCGATGATTTCGGAAAGAAAGGTTTCCGAAGCATCATCGCCATGCAACACATTGTTTTCGCTGCCTTCTTCATAGTTCAGCACGAATTGCAAGGCAATGCGGGCCTGGCCCGGCCATGCGGGATGGGGCGGCGTGCGGCCATGGCCGATCAAGTCGCGCGGGTAATTGTCGTAAGTGCTCATGGCTGGGTGGTCTGACAAGGAAGGTTCAGGTGGCGAAAAATCCGGTGCTGCATGGTCCTGTAACGAATAGTATAGGGCCAGGCGCAGACCGGTATATGATTTCAGCGATAGGCAAGCAAGGCTGCCCACTGTCAGGCGCGATGCTCGCGCCTCAACTTGATGGCAACTTCACACGATGGGACAACGATGGGAAAGCTCAGCACGCACGTGCTCGATACTACACAGGGCAAGCCTGCGGCCGGCGTCAAGGTGGTGCTGTTTGCGGTCGGACCGCATGGCAAGGCGTTGCTCAAGATGGACGTGACCAATGCCGAAGGTCGCTGTAGCAGCGCGTTGCTGGAAGGCGATGCGATGCAAATCGGCCAGTACGAACTGGTTTTCCATGCTGGCGATTATTTCGCCGGCGTCGGCATCGCGCTGCCGACGCCGCGCTTCATCGACCAGGTCACGCTGGCGTTCGGGATTGCCGATGCCAGCCAAAACTACCATGTGCCGCTGGTCGTGTCGCCATGGGCTTACTCGACTTACCGCGGCAGCTGATGTGATCCAGGTCAAGAACCGGTCGATCAACGCCGTCAAATTGCCCGTATCGCCGGGGTGACGCACCATTGATGCCAGCGGCAATCCAGTGTTTCGACATAACATGATAAATTGAAACCAGCATCCGACGAGAGCATTACCTGCGCCGTGCACCGCGGCCACGCGTTGCATCCATGGGTTGCCTCCCGGCATGACCGAAGCAGTGAACACGTAACAACATGCAACGACACGCAATGGCATCCGGCATCAGCCGCTGTCATCTTGAATGACCTTTTTTTCACAGCGCGCCATGGCAGCAGTCATCCCGGCATCGACTTCCAGCACCACCATGTCGGGTTTGGCACGCGCGCTGCTGCAAGCGGGCCGTCTTAGCACACTGGAAGTCGAAGCACTGCACAAAAAAGCGGTAGTCGAAAAACTGACGTTCATCGATGCGCTGCTGGCCAACGGCAACATCGCCGCCGATGAACTGGCCCGGTTTTGTTCGGAAACCTTTGCCTACCCGTTGATGGATTTGCAAGCCTTCGATCTCGATGCGCTGCCCGCCGAGATCATCGAAGCCAGACTGATGCAAAGCCTGCGCGTGATCGCACTGTCGAAGCGCGGCAACCGGATCGTTATCGCCATTTCAGATCCGAGCAACACGCAGGCGCTGGACCAGATCAAGTTCCAGACCGACGCGCTGGTCGAACCGGTCATCGTGCGCCACGATTTTCTGTTGCAATTGCTCATTACGCTGGGCAAGAGCGCCGAACAGAACATCAACGACATGAGCGGCGACGAGTACAACGTCGTGTTCGCCGAGGAAGAACCGAGCGTGCCGGTGCCGGATGCGGGCGCCAACGAAATCGAAGATGCGCCCATCGTCAGGTTCCTCAACAAGATACTGATCGACGCGGTCAATGTGGGCGCGTCCGACATCCATTTCGAACCGTTCGAAGAATTTTTCCGGATCCGGCTGCGCGTCGATGGCGTATTGCGCGAACATGCGCAACCGCCGGTATCGATCAAAGACAAACTGGTATCGCGCATCAAGGTGCTATCGCGGCTCGACATCTCGGAAAAACGCATTCCGCAGGACGGGCGCATGCGGTTGATCCTGTCGCCGACCAAGACCATCGACCTGCGCGTGTCGACGCTGCCCACGCTGTTCGGCGAAAAGACCGTGATGCGGATCCTGGACGCGACCCAGGCCAAGATGGGCATCGATGCGCTCGGCTACGAGCCCGAGCAGAAGGAACTCTTGCTAGCCGCGATACAGCGCCCTTACGGCATGGTGCTGGTGACCGGCCCGACCGGTTCGGGCAAGACGGTGTCGCTGTATACGTGCCTGAACGTGATCAACCAGCCCGGCATCAACATCTCGACGGCGGAAGATCCGGCCGAGATCAACTTGCCCGGCGTAAACCAGGTCAATGTCAATGAAAAGGCGGGGCTGACTTTTCCGGTCGCGCTCAAATCGTTCCTGCGCCAGGACCCGGACGTCATCATGGTCGGTGAGATCCGCGACCTGGAAACGGCTGACATCGCGATCAAGGCTGCGCAAACGGGCCACATGGTGTTTTCGACGCTGCACACCAATGATGCGCCATCGACGCTGACACGGCTGATGAACATGGGCGTGGCGCCGTTCAACATCGCCTCGTCGGTCATCATGATCACCGCGCAGCGGCTCACGCGCCGCCTGTGCACCTGCAAGCAGCCGGTCGAGGTACTCGACCAGATCCTGCTGAAAGCCGGCTTCAGACCGGAAGAGCTGGACGGCAGCTGGCAACCGTACGGGCCGGTCGGCTGCGCGCGCTGCAACGGCGGCGGCTACAAGGGCCGCACCGGCATCTATCAAATCATGCCGATCACGGAAGCGATCGAAAAAATCATCCTGGCCAACGGCAACGCGCTCGAGATCGCCGCGCAATCGGAACGCGAAGGCGTCAAGTCGCTGCGCCGGGCGGGCTTGTCGAAGGTCAGGCAAGGCCTGACCAGCCTTGAAGAAGTACTTGGCTGCACCAACGAATAGGACGCAGACCAGA
>JBLHNV010000304.1:0-3413 GCA_047623125.1 Janthinobacterium sp.
TCCCATTTGCGCGGACCAAATATCTGGACCTATCGCCCCGTGATCGAAGTGTGGCTCGACATAGGCGAGTTGGAAAACTTTCCGTCGAATATGATTCCCGGCTTTTACGAACGCCTGACGGCCTTGTTGCCGAGCTTGCGCGATCATCGTTGTGGCATTGGCGAGCCTGGCGGTTTTCTGGAGCGCTTGCAAAGCGGCACCTATGCCGGACACATCCTTGAACATGTCGTGCTGGAGTTGCAAAATCTGGCTGGCATGCGCACCGGTTTCGGCAAGACACGCCAGATCGGTGACAGCACTGGCTTGTACAAGATGGTGTTTCGCACCCGCCAGGAACAGGTCGGGCGCGCCGCTTTGAATGACGGGCGCGCCTTGCTGCTCGCCGCGATCGAAGACCAACCCTACGATGTCGCCGCCAGCGTGGCGCGCCTGACCGATATGGTTGATGCGATCTGTCTGGGGCCGAGCACGGCCAGCATCGTCGACGCCGCCACCGAGCGCGGCATTCCATCGATACGCCTGACCGATGGCAACCTGGTCCAGCTTGGGCATGGCGCACGCCAGCGCCGGATCTGGACCGCGGAAACCGAATTGACCAGTGCGATCGCCGAAGACATCGCCAGCGACAAGGACTTGACCAAGAGCTTGCTCGCTGCCTGCGGCGTGCCGGTGCCCGAAGGACAATTGGTAACCAGCGCGGCCCAGGCATGGGAAGCGGCGCAAGATATCGGCTTGCCCGTCGTCGTCAAGCCGTATGACGGCAACCACGGACGCGGTGTATCGCTCAATCTGATGACCCGGGAAGATGTCGAGGCCGCCTATCTGGTGGCTTACCAGAAAGGCGACAGCAGCAGCGTCATCGTCGAGCGTTTCATCATCGGTGATGAGCACCGCTTGCTCGTCGTTGGCGGGCGCTTGATCGCTGCGGCGCGCGGCGAATCGCTGTGGGTGACTGGCGATGGCATCTCGAACATCATCGATCTGGCCGAGCGCCAGATCAATATCGATCCACGCCGCGGCGAGCTGGAAGATGCACCGCTAAGTGTGATCAAGCCGGAAACCAGCGATGAAATTCGCTTGCAGTTGGGACGCCAGGGTTTGACGGCCCATTCGGTGCCGGCCGAAGGACAAAAAGTGCTGATCCAGCCCAATGGTAATGTCGCCACCGATGTCACCGATCTGGTGCATCCGAGCGTGGCGCAGATGGCGCTGCTGGCGGCGCGCGTGGTCGGTCTCGATATCGCAGGTATCGATCTGGTGGCGCAGGATATCTCGCGTCCGCTGGAGCAGCAGGGCGGCGCGATCATCGAAGTCAATGCCAGCCCGGGATTGTTGTCGCACATCAAGCCCGGTCAGGGCCAGGCGCGTCCGGTCGGGGCCGCCATCGTCGACCATCTGTTCGGCGCCGATACGGGCCGCATGCCAATCGTTGGTGTCGCCGGCCAGCGCGGTGCGACGCTGATCGCCAGGCTGATCGCATGGTTCCTCCAAATCGACGGCAAGCAAGTCGGGTTGGCGTGCCAGAGCGGCGCCTTTCTGAACAATCGCAAGTTGCCTGCGGGCCGTGGTTCGCAATGGGAGCTGGCTCAGCGCCTTCTGATCAACCGTAACGTCGAAGCAGCCGTGTTCGAAAACGGCAGCCGCATGATCCTCGATCAAGGTCTGGTGTATGACCGCTGCAGCGTCGGCGTCGTGACCGATGCGGCGCTCCAGTCCGATCTCAGTGAGTTCTATATCGACACAGTCGACCAGATGGTCCAGGTGCTGCGCACGCAAGTGGACGTCATCTTGCCGGACGGCGTGGCGGTATTGAATGGCGCCGACCCGGATGTCGTTGCGATGGCCAGGCTGTGCGATGGCGAAGTCATTTTTTACGGACTGGAAGCGCAACTCTCGGCGCTGGTCGCTCACCGCGAACAGGGCAAACGCGTGGTGTTCTTGCGCGACAACAGCATTGTACTGGCATCGGCGCAGCAGGAGACGGCGTTGCTGTGCCTGTCGGCGCTGCCGCCGGTCAAGGCTGCGCAAGCCGAATCGCTGCTGGCGGCTGTTGCCGCAGGCTGGGCGCTCGGGCTCACGCCCGAATTGATCGTTGCCGGCTTGCGTACGTTTGAATCGAAACCACAATGATGGCGAGCGCGCCTGCCTGCATTCGCAGGCGGGCGCTGCAATCGGCGCTGCCTTGACGCTGGCAACGCCGCATAATTAACAGGACAGGACAGAGGTTTATGGAAGTTTCCCGTATACGCGCGCTGCGCGGCCCCAATCTTTGGAGCCATCACACGGCCGTCGAAGCCATTGTTTCCTGCAGCGCTGCCGAACATTCGATCGCCGGCTTGCCCGACTTCGAAGAGCGACTGCGCGCGCGCTTTCCAGGTATGCGCATATTGAAGGCCCGCGACGAATCCGGTGCGGTGCCGATGGCGCATGTGCTGGAACTGGCGGCGCTGGGTTTGCAAGCCGAAATCGGTTGCCTGGTGACATTTAGTCTCACTGCGCAAACGCTGGAGCCTGGCATATACCAGGTCGTCGTCGAATACACTGAAGAAGCGGTCGGGCGCCTGGCACTGGAACTGGCCGAGTCCCTGATCGCGGCAGCACTGGCGGATGCGCCGTTCGATCTCGCTGACGCATTGAACCGCTTGCGCGATCTCGATGAAGATGTCCGGCTCGGCCCCAGCACCGGCGCCATCGTGCAGGCGGCCGTGGCGCGCAACATCCCTTTCCGTCGGCTGAACGAGGCCAGTCTGGTCATGCTGGGCTGGGGTAGCCGCCAGCGCCGCATTCAGGCCGCTGAAATGGATAGCGCCAGCGCGATCTCCGAAGCCATCGCCCAGGACAAGGAATTGACCAAGAAACTGCTGGAAGCGGTTGGCGTTCCGGTGCCGTTCGGGCGCATTGTCACCGATGCCGCCGATGCCTGGGCCGCGGCAATCGAGATCGGCTTGCCGGTCGTCGTCAAGCCCAAGGATGGCAATCAGGGCAAGGGCGTCACGGTCAACGTGATGACGCAAGATCACATGAACATCGCCTATGCCGCAGCGCGCGAATTTCGCGATGACATCATGGTCGAATGCTTCTTGCCCGGCAACGACTTTCGCTTGCTGGTGGTGGGCAACAAGTTGATCGCCGCCGCGCGGCGCGATCCGCCGCAAGTGGTCGGTGACGGCGTGCATTCGGTGCAACAACTGGTCGACCGTGTGAACCAGGACCCGCGCCGCGGCAGCGGCCATGCGACTGTGCTGACCAAGATCCGTTTCGATGAGATCGCGCTGGCCAGATTGGCGCTGCAGGGCTATCAATCTGATTCGATCCCGGCCATGGGGTTGCGCGTTATCTTGCGCAACAATGCCAATTTGTCGACCGGTGGCACCGCCACCGATGTCACCGATGACGTGCATCCGGAAGTAGCG
>JBLHNV010000305.1:0-3413 GCA_047623125.1 Janthinobacterium sp.
CTTTGTCTCCCGCAGCGGAGGCGGAAGCGGCGCGCGCCTTCGGTTCCTTCTTCTTGAACATTTCCAGCATGCGCTGGGTCACCAGGAAGCCGCCGAACACATTGACCGCCGCCAAAGCGACCGCGAGCGTGCCGGCAACCTGACCGACCAATCCTTCAGTGAGGCCGGCAGCGAGCATGCCGCCGACGATGATGATGGCCGAGATCGCGTTGGTGACCGCCATCAACGGCGTATGCAGCGCCGGCGTAACGGTCCACACAACATGGTAGCCGACGTAGATGGCCAGCACGAAGATGATCAGGTTGGTGATGGTGTGACTGACCTGCATGAATTGACTCAATTCCATGATGCTCCCTTTATTTCCATTTGTTTTTTACCAGGCACAAGGTGCGCGGACCGCAATCGGTCCGCACGATGCCATGTTTCAAGCCAGGTTTCAAGCTGCATGTTTACTTGCGCAGCACTTCGCCGCCGAAACACATCAGGCTCGCCTTCAGGATCTCTTCTTCGCGGTCGATCACCAGGTTATTATCCTTGTCGACGATCAGCTTCATGAAGTCGAGCACGTTGCGCGCGTATAACGCCGATGCGTCGGCCGCCACCAGCGTCGCCAGGTCCGGCTCGCCAATGATGTGCACGCCGTGCTTGACAACGGTCTTGCCCAATTCCGACAGCGGGCAATTGCCGCCGCGCTCGACCGCCATGTCAACGATGACCGAACCGGGCTTCATCGCCTTGACGGTTTCTTCCGAAATCAATATCGGTGCCTTACGACCCGGGATCAGCGCGGTCGTGATGATGATGTCGGCCAGCTTGGCGCGCTCATGCACCAGTTCGGCTTGCCGGCGCATCCAGTCGGCCGGCATGGCGCGCGCATAACCGCCCGCACCCTTGGCGTTATCCCTTTCTTCGTCCGTCAGAAAAGGCACATCGAGAAACTTGGCGCCCAGCGACTCGACCTGCTCCTTGACTGGCGGGCGCACGTCGGATGCTTCGATCACGGCGCCCAGACGCTTCGCAGTTGCGATCGCCTGCAGACCGGCCACGCCGACGCCCATGATCAACACGCGCGCCGCCTTCACGGTGCCAGCTGCCGTCATCAGCATCGGCATGAAGCGCCCGTAAGTATTGGCCGCCACCAGCACCGCCTTGTAGCCGGCGATGTTGGCCTGCGACGACAGTACATCCATCGATTGCGCGCGCGTAATGCGCGGCACAGCTTCAAGCGCGAACGCGGACAGGCCGGCCGTAGCCATGGCTTGAATATTGTCGGCATCGAAGGGGTTGAGCATGCCGATCAGCACCGTGCCCGACTTCATCAACGCGCGCTCTTCGTCGTTCGGTGCGCGCACCTTGAGTACCAGCTCGCAGCCAAAAGCGTCAGCCGCCGTACCGATGGTTGCGCCCGCCGCCAAATAAGCGTCGTCAACAACCGAAGCATTGATGCCTGCGCCCGCCTGCACGATGACCTGATGCTTGGCCGCCAGTTTTTTGACCGTCTCGGGCGTTGCAGCAACCCGGGTCTCGCCCAACCTTGTCTCGGTCGGTATGCCTATCTTCATATACTGCCTCCAGATGGATTTATAAACTCGTAGGAATTTAACACGGAATTGGTCAAATTAAACCTTGCATTTTGTCATGTAGGGCATTGAATCACGCTAAATAATGCGTGCAGCGCACAAAACACCGCCAAGTCACACGCATCGTCACATCGATCGCCCTCCCCTCCTCTGGCCGCCATTGCTGGGAACACCAGCCGGAGTCGGGCATCCGCACCAGATCAAGCCCGGCCGGCTTGATAAATAATAAACTTATGGTATCAATTAATGCCTGCCGATATCGATAGCGCCGACAATCGTGTCGCCACCCTGCTTGGCCGGACACGCCGCAAGCGCAACGCATCTGGTGTGCAGCGCAGCAGAACAAGATAAAATGTCGAAACTTTCAAGGATGGATCATGCCGGGAATATGGAAACCTTCAGTTACTGTCGCCGCCATCATCGAACGCGACGGACTGTTTTTGCTGGTCGAAGAAGAAACCAGCGATGGTGTGCGCCTGAATCAACCGGCCGGCCATCTCGACCCGCTCGAATCGCTGGAACAGGCGGTGATACGCGAAACGCTGGAAGAAACGGCGCACGACTTCACGCCGACTGCACTGGTGGGCATCTATTTGTCACGCTACCGTTCGGTCCGCACCGGCCTGGACGTATCTTATCTGCGCGTGACTTTTTGTGGTGATGTCGGTCGGGAACACGATCAGCCGCTCGATCACGGCATCATCCGCACCCTGTGGATGGGACGCGACGAGATGGCCGCTTGCCAGGAGCGGCACCGCAGTCCGCTGATGCTGCAGTGCGTCGATGAATACCTTGAAGGACGGCGCGTGCCGCTGTCGCTGCTGCATACTCACGTGTCGGTGTTCGACGCAGTATCACCCGCAATAATTTTAGATGGGCAATAAAGAAAAGCAATGAACAAGAAGAAAGTAGTAATCGGCATGTCCGGTGGCGTCGATTCGTCGGTTGCGGCATGGCTGCTGAAGGAACAGGGCTATGACGTGGTCGGCCTGTTCATGAAAAATTGGGAAGACGACGACGACAGCGAATTTTGCTCGTCGCGCGAAGACTGGATCGATGCAGTCAGCGTGGCTGACGTGATCGGCGTTGATATCGAAGCCGTCAATTTTTCTGCTGAATACAAGGACCGCGTGTTCAGCGAGTTCCTGCGCGAATACCAGGCTGGCCGCACGCCCAATCCGGACGTGCTGTGCAATGCCGAAATCAAGTTCAAGGCGTTCCTCGACCATGCGATGCTGCTGGGCGCCGACTTCATCGCGACCGGGCACTACGCACGCGTGCGCCAGGCCGGCCACGGTGTCGCATTGCTGAAAGCGGTCGACGCCAGCAAGGACCAGAGCTATTTCCTGCACCGGCTCAATCAGGCACAGCTGGCCAAGACGCTGTTCCCTCTGGGCGATATCGTGAAGACGGAAGTACGCAAGATCGCTGAAAAGCTGGCGCTGCCGAACGCGCAAAAAAAGGATTCGACCGGCATTTGCTTCATCGGCGAACGCCCGTTCCGGGAATTTCTGAACCGCTACCTGTCATACCAGCACGGTCCGATGAAGACGCCCGATGGCGCCACGGTCGGCCAGCATGTGGGTTTGAGTTTTTACACCTTGGGCCAGCGCAAGGGCATCGGCCTGGGCGGCTTGAAGTCGTACCAGAATGCCGATGGCAGCAGCGACGCCTGGTATGTCGCGCGCAAGGATATCGCCAACAATACGCTGTATGTGGTGCAAGGCCACGACCATCCGTGGCTGCTGTCGTCGACATTGGTCGCCGGCCAGGCCAGCTGGGTCGCGGGCGTCGCGCCGGAATCTGGCCGCTTGTCGGCCAAGACGCGCTACC
>JBLHNV010000306.1:0-3412 GCA_047623125.1 Janthinobacterium sp.
CATGACCGCGTGGGCCATCGCATCGATCAAGTCGAATTTCATGCCAGTTGGCACAAGTTGCTCGATTTATTGCGCAAGGAAGGCTTGCAAGCGCTGCCGTGGATGCAGCCGCAAGCAGGTGCCCATATGGCACGCGCGGCAGGCTACTATCTGCAATCCCAGATCGAATCGGGTGCGCTGTGTCCGACCACGATGACGTTCGCCGCAATACCGGTACTGCAAAACGAACCGGCGTTGTTCGCCCAGCTCAAGGACAAGTTGTATGCGCGCCATCACGATGCACGCGACCTGCCCATCGCACAAAAAACGTCGATCATGATCGGCATGGGCATGACCGAAAAACAGGGCGGATCGGATGTGCGCAGCAATGCCACCGTCGCCGTGCCGGTAGCTGCTGGCGGACGCGGCGCAGAGTATTTTCTGACCGGCCACAAATGGTTTTTCTCGGCACCGATGTGCGATGCGCACCTGGTGCTGGCACGCAGCGAAAGCGGCTTGTCCTGCTTCTTCGTGCCGCGCTGGAAACCCGATGGCAGCAAGAATGCCGTGCTGGTGCAACGGCTCAAGGACAAACTGGGCAATCGTTCCAATGCCAGCAGCGAAGTCGAATTCCAGCATACGCTGGGCATCATGCTCGGTGATGAAGGGCGCGGCATTCCCACCATCATCGAAATGGCCAACCTGACCCGCCTCGATTGCGTGATCGGCAGCGCAGCATTGATGCGCCATGCGCTGACACAAGCGATCCACCATGCGCGCCACCGCAGCGCCTTCGGCCACCTGCTGGCAGATCAGCCATTGATGCGCAATGTGCTGGCCGACCTGGCACTGGAAAGCGAAGCAGCCACGCACTTGATGCTGGCACTGGCAGGCGCGCTGGAGGCGCCGGACGACCCGCTACAAAAGGCCTGGAAACGCATCATCACGCCGGCAGCAAAGTTCTGGATCTGCAAACGCACGCTGGAATTTACCGGCGAATGCATGGAAGTGTGGGGTGGCAACGGCTACGTCGAAAGCAGCCCGATGGCGCGCATGGTGCGCGAAGCGCCAGTCAACTCGATCTGGGAGGGCTCGGGCAATGTCATGTGCCTGGATCTGTTGCGCGCCATCGCCCGCGACCCGCAAGGCATGCAATTGCTGCTGGAGCAATTGGACAATTCGCCGGCGCCGGCGGTACGCCAGAGCGCCAATGACTTACGGATCGACCTGGCAGCAGCACCGCAGCAGCAGGAAATGCTGGCGCGTCGTTTCGCACAAAAGCTGGTGCTGGCGGTGCAGGCGCATCTGATGCAGCAGCAGGCGCCGCCGGCTATCGCCGCAGCATTCATCAGCAGCCGGCTCGATGCCGGATCTGGCCGCGTGTATGGCACGCTCGACGCCGCCTGCGACGCTGGCGTCCAGCAACAGATCATGGAACGGGCCTTGCCGCGCTGATAGGTTGATGTGTTGATCAGTTGATGCTCTTCAGCGCAGGGCAATATCAGAAACGGTTCCGCCAGCCGTCATGGCGCCAGCGGCGCAAGGGTTCCCCGAATGAAGTTCTGGCGGGGTGATAAAATCCGGCCCCTGTCCTCGTTTGCCCGCGACGGCACCGTCAGCAACAACAGATCAAGGAAATCACGATGTCCAAGCCCGCCCGCACACTTACCTTCAAATGCACGAACTGCAGCAAATCGGTCCAGGTTTTTCTGCAAAAGGTATCGGCCTGCTCGCATATCCAACCCTATCAGGGCATCTGCACGTGCGGCACCTTGAAACGCCACGCAACCGGTCAGGCTGACGCGGTAGCGTCGTATCTGGCGACGGCTGACGGCAACTGGTCGCACCACCATTGAGGTAACGCGGCCGCTCCCGGCAACCAAGCGACAGCCGGTACGGACTTGATCCACGGCCCGCATGCCGCACTTTTGGCGCTTGCCATCATCACTTTTTTTCGACTGACCGACATGTTCCTCACAATTTTCTTCCACCGCGCCCGCCCCGAACCATTGCAGGTGATGGCATGAGTAACGATGCGCTTTCCTATCCGCTGATCCACTGGAGCGAGGATGGCGTCGAACGCTCGGCGCGCTGGCGCTCGGAAAGTGCGATGCCGCCGCCGAAACGGGTCGTCATTGCCGACGACCGCACCAACGCCGACACCGCTTACCGCCTCGCATGCGAAGGAACGGCGCTGCTGTGGCGCGGCGACTTCCAGAACGCGCGCCAGTTGCTGCAAGCGCTGGCGCGGCGCGCCGACCAGAAGAGCGACAAATCGGGCAAGCGCGCCAAGAAATCCGCACCTGCCGCTGTTGCAGGCGCTGCTGCCGGCGCTGCCGGTTCCGATGCTGCTGCTACTGCGCTGAGCGCCTTCCATCTGCACCGTCAAGCTCAGTCACAGCGCGCACGCACGCTGGCGATGCTGCTGCTGCCATTTGATGCCGACTACACGATCGCGCTGCGCCGCGCGCCCGACGTGCAACTTGCGTGCAACCAGGCTTACGGACGCAGCACGGAACCGTTCGTCGCATCGCTGCGCGAATTGCTGGGCTTGATCGGTGCGCACGAATGGCGTCGCACCGGCGTCGAACTGGCCGAACTGGAGCAGCGCATCCACCCGCACTATGGCGTGTTCGCGCCGATACGCAGCGAATATGTCGCGCTGGTGGCAAACGCGCCGCTGCCGCCACGCACCAACCTGGCTTTTGATATCGGCACCGGCACCGGCGTGCTGGCGGCGGTGCTGGCCGGGCGCGGTATTACGCGCATCATCGCTACCGATACAGACCCGCGCGCGCTCAGTTGTGCCCGCGAAAATCTGACGCGTCTGAGTCTGGCAGACCAGGTCGACGTGATCCAGGCCAACCTGTTTCCGCCGCAACCGCAGCGCGCCCCGCTGATCGTCTGTAATCCGCCTTGGCTGCCGGCGCGCCCGAGTTCGCCGATCGAACATGCGGTATACGACCCGGACAGTGCGATGTTGCGCGGTTTTCTGGCCGGCCTGGCCGAGCATCTGGAGACCGGCGGCGAAGGCTGGCTGATACTGTCGGACCTGGCCGAACACCTGGGCCTGCGCTCGCGCGAGCAATTGCTGGAATGGATCGCGCAAGGCAGCTTGAAAGTCATCGCGCGCAGCGATGTCAAGCCTACCCATCCGCGCGCGCTTGATGTGAACGACGTGCTGCACGCGGCCCGCGCTGCCGAAGTGACGTCACTGTGGCGTCTGGCCGCCGCATGAAGATCGCAGCCGGGCATCGCGGCGCAATCGATTTATATTATTCATCGACGGCCCATTGCGCAGCACGGCCAGGCTGATATATAATTGCGCCGCGGGGTGGAGCAGTCTGGCAGCTCGTCGGGCTCATAACCCGAAGGTCACAGGTTCAAATCCTGTCCCCGCAACCAGAATTGAGTACTCAAGGGTTACCGGCTT
>JBLHNV010000307.1:0-3404 GCA_047623125.1 Janthinobacterium sp.
GCGATTGTGCAGATGGAAGAACTGGGCAGCGGCTTTTACCTGGCGATGCACGACCTGGAAATTCGCGGCGCCGGCGAAGTACTGGGCGACAACCAGTCCGGCGAGATGCACGAAATTGGCTTCCAGCTGTATTCGGACATGCTCAGCGAAGCGGTGCGCGCATTAAAAAGTGGCAAGGAACCGGACTTGGCGGCGCCGCTGGCATCGACTACCGAAATCAACTTGCATGTGCCGGCGCTGCTGCCGGGCGACTTTTGCGGCGATGTGCACGAGCGCCTGTCGATCTACAAGCGCCTCGCCAACGGCAACGACCAGAACAAGATCGACGACTTGCAGGAAGAATTGATCGACCGTTTCGGCAAGCTGCCCGAAGCCGTCAGAGCGTTGATCGAAACGCACCGCTTGCGCATCGCGGCCAAGGCGGTCGGCATCATCAAGATCGATGCGCACACGGAAGCGGCGACGCTGCAATTCATGGTCAAGCCCCCCATCGACGGCATGCGCATTATCGAACTGATCCAGAAAAACAAGCACATCAAGCTCAGCGGCCAGGACAAACTGAAGATCACGATCGCGATGCCGGACCTGACGGCGCGCGTGACCCAGATCAAGAGTGCGATAAAACAATTGATGGCGAATTAATGAAAATTCGGCACTTCTCAAGTAGGCATTCCCGCCTGCGCGGGAACGACAGCGTATTTCGCAGGCACTTTAATCAAAATATAGTTGGAAAATGATGATGAATCTGGTTTTGCAAAGCCTTGAAGGCAACCACGCGGCCCTCGACAAACTGGCCAGCATGGCACGTTGCGCGCGCGTGAGCGTATTGAGCGAGCATGCGCTGCGCTGCGAAGATGTCGTCGTCACCGAGGCGCAGCGCATGCAGATACAGGATGCGGCGCTGGCTGCGCGCATCGACGCCACGTTCATTGAAGGCGGGCGCAAGCTGACCGATTTCAAACTGTTGGCAATGGACATGGATTCGACCGTGATCACGATCGAATGCATCGATGAAATCGCCGACATGCAAGGCTTGAAGCCGCAAGTGGCGGCGATCACCGAAGCGGCTATGCGCGGCGACCTGGATTTTTCAAGCAGCCTGGCAAGCCGCGTCGCGCTGCTGAAGGGCCTTGATGCAGCCGCCTTGCAGCGCGTCTATGACGAGCGTTTGCAACTGTCCCTGGGCGCCGAACGCATGCTGGCAGCGGTCAAGGCGGCGGGCTTGAAGACGCTGCTGGTATCGGGCGGCTTCACCTTTTTTACCGACCGCCTGAAACAGCGTCTCGGACTCGACTACAGCCATGCCAACACGCTCGAGATCGTCGACGGCAAGCTGACCGGGCGCGTGCTGGGCACCGTTGTCGACGCCGAGGAAAAGAAACGCACGGTCGAACGCATCTGCGAGCAGATGGGCATTTCTGCTGCCCACACCATCGTCATGGGCGACGGCGCCAACGACTTGAAGATGATGGGCAGCGCCGGCCTGTCGGTGGCGTTTCGCGCCAAGCCGGTGGTGCGCGCCCAGGCCAACGTCGCGCTCAACTTCGTCGGACTCGATGGGGTATTGACGCTGCTCGATTAAGCTTCATTCGACGACGCCCTGCTCTTTCAGTGGCGCGCTGTCGCCAGCGTCAAAACCAAGGCCAGTGGAGCCAGTAGGAACATTCTGCCGCCGCACCGGCATCAGATCAAACGACGGGCGATCCTGGCGCGCAAGACGATACGCACTACCGGTTCAATGCCTGCCGATAGCGCTCGGCATCCCAGTCGAGCAGCGCGCCGATCCGATCCATGCTCAGCGGGCAAGCAGGTACATCAGCTGGCAGCCTGGCCAGCACGTCGCAGTAGCAGCGCAATTGGGCCAGCTTCGCCGCGCCAAAACCGGGCTGTGCGAAGACGCCTGCGCCTTCGATGATGACCAGTTCAGGCAGCACGCCGGCGCTGTTGGGTGCAAGACGCTGGTGTAACAGCAACGCATCCCAACTGGCATGGACCGGCGCACTCGGCCCCAGAAACACGACATGATCCGGGTACAGCGCCCAGTCCGATGTCAGCCTGGCGTGCCAGGTGGCGTCGAGCGCGAGCGGCTGCACATCATCGTCCAGCAAAAAATAGGAAGCGATCGGTGCAACGGGCAAGATACGCTGCGCGTGCGATGCCACGCGGGGCGCCGTGCGCAGTGCCGCCCACAGGGTGTGCAGCGTGCAATCGAGCGCGCCGACGTCGGCGCCGCCGATCACGACGCCATGGTTTTTCAGGAAGAGCACATCGAGTTCGGGTTGCCGCGCCAGCGCAGATGCGACTGCGCCAGCGAGCGCGGCGCCGGGCTGATGGTAATCGACGAGCGCCCAGCGCAGCGCCGGCAGCCGCGCCAGCCTGGCCGCCAGTTGCGCCGCACAGTCCGATTGCACCAGCAGGGCCAGCATGTCGATCGCGTGCAGGTGGAGCACGATGCGCTGTGGCATCAGCGCATGCAGCAGCGTCTCTATCGATGGCTTGAGCGCGCCATCACCGAGCAACCTGGGGCTGGCGGCGAAATCGCCGCGTTCTAGCGCGCCATCGAGAGCGGCCAGATCGACGCCGACAAAGATGTCGCGCTCTTGCGCCTGCGCCAGCCAGGTGCCGGACGCCTTCACCCACAACGCGCCGTTCTCTTTCCACGATACGTTACCGCCCGCGCCCTGCACCAGCAAACGATCGGCGCCGAGCCTGGCACAATAGGCATTCACGCACGCGCGTATATCGTTCAAATCGTTCATGCCAGCGCCCCGAGACGGGCAACCAGGCGGCGCAATTGGGCGAACTCAGTGAATGCGGCATCGGGCGCATTTTCGCAGGTACCGAGCGCGCTGCCGTCGTGTATTTTTTGCAGCGTGACGGCGTTGATTTGTTCGCGCCCGCCGCGAATATCGTTGACCGGATTGTCGCCGATCATCCAGATGCAATCACCGCGCGGGCGCATCTTTTCCAGTGCAATGTGGAATGGCGCCGCATGCGGCTTGTCGAAGCCGGCTTCCTCGCTGGTGACGATATGGTCGAAATAATGATCGAGGCCAAAATAAACAACCTTGCGAAACTGGATTTGCGCCGTCAGGTCAGTGACGATCGCGGTCGGGATGCCGAGCAGGCGTACATCGTCGAGCAATTCCTTGACGCCGTCAAACAATACCGCATGACTCAAAAAGGTGCGCCAGTAGGTTTGCTCGAAATCGAGCGCCAGCAGCACTTGCGAACCGAGTCCCATGATTTCGAGCATGCGCTGCAAATACAGCAGCCGGCTGTGCGACGCCGCCGTGTGCTGCAGCCGCGCTTTCACTTGCTGCCGCGCTTGCCTGAATGCGCTATCGAATTCATCGGGCTTGACGGCGAAGGTGGCGACTACCTTGTCGCGCACCGCGCGCTGC
>JBLHNV010000308.1:0-3367 GCA_047623125.1 Janthinobacterium sp.
CAAGGACCCCGAGGAAATTCTCGCCTCGGTAAAAAATGGCTTGTATGCAGTCAATTTCGGTGGCGGCCAGGTTGATATCACGAACGGCAAGTTCGTATTCTCGGCCAGCGAAGCGTACATGATTGAAAACGGCAAGGTCACTTATCCGGTCAAGGGCGCGACGCTGATCGGCAACGGACCTGACGTGCTGAGCCGTGTTTCGATGATCGGCAACGACATGTGCCTGGATCCGGGCGTGGGCGTGTGCGGCAAGGAAGGCCAGAGCGTGCCGGTCGGCGTCGGCCAGCCGACGCTGCGCATCGATGGCATCACCGTCGGCGGTACAGCCAGCGCTTAGGCGGCTTTAAAGCACTTGCCAATGTATATGAATATTTGCTATAGTGAATTGACCAAATCAGGGTAAATCGCATGTGCTATTCCATTTTTTTCGCCGGCTATTATTATTTTAGTAATTTCAACCCAGAGGCGGTGGAGTAGCGGTCGGTTCACGTAGCAAGCAAGACGAGATCCCAGCAAATCCTGAAAAACCGCCAGCCATGGCGGTTTTTTTTATTCTTTTTTTTATTCCATTTTTGGAGAGCATGATGCCCCGCACCGACGATTTGCGCATACGAGAAATGAAAGAGTTGACGCCCCCATCGCACTTGATCCGCGAGTTTTCCTGCGGCGAGGATGCTGAACTGACCGCAGCCAATGCGCGCGTGGCGCTGCATCAGATTTTGCATGGCCAGGATGACCGGCTGATGGTCGTCATCGGTCCATGTTCGATCCATGACACCAAGGCGGCGCTGGAATATGCCAGGCTGCTGGTCAAGGAGCGCGCGCGCTTTGCCGGGGAACTCGAAATCATCATGCGCGTGTATTTCGAAAAGCCGCGCACGACGGTGGGTTGGAAGGGCTTGATCAATGATCCGTACATGGATAACAGTTTCCGTATCAATGATGGCTTGCGCATGGCGCGCGAATTGCTGCGCGATATCAACGAACTGGGTTTGCCGGCTGGCACCGAGTTTCTCGACGTCATCAGCCCGCAATACGTCGCCGACCTGATCAGCTGGGGCGCGATCGGCGCGCGCACCACCGAGTCGCAGGTGCACCGCGAACTGGCGTCCGGTCTGTCGTGCCCGGTCGGTTTCAAGAATGGCACCGATGGCAATGTCAAGATTGCCGTCGAAGCGATCCGGGCCGCGTCGCAGCCGCACCATTTCCTGTCAGTTACCAAGGGCGGCCACTCGGCGATCGTCTCGACCAATGGCAACGAGGATTGCCACGTGATTTTGCGCGGCGGAAAAACGCCCAACTACGACGCGGCCAGCGTCGACGAAGCGTGCAAGGCGATCGCCTCCCAGGGGCTGGAGCCGCGTCTGATGATCGATGCGTCGCACGCGAACAGTTCGAAAAAGCCGGAAAACCAGATTCCGGTCTGCGCCGATATTGCCGCCCAGGTAGCCAATGGCGACAGTCGCATCGTCGGCGTGATGGTCGAATCGCATCTGGTGGCGGGGCGCCAGGATCTGGTGCCGGGTCAGGAACTCGTCTACGGCCAGTCGGTGACCGATGGCTGCATCGACTGGGAACACAGCGTGCAACTGCTGCAAGGCTTGGCCGATGCAGTCAAGCAGCGGCGCTTGCAAAAGCGCAGCTGATGGCTTGAGCGTCGAGACGGCATCCGCGGATGCCGTTTTTTAGTGTCAGTAATAATTTTTACATGGACGCAACATCGCGCGGCACCGCTATTGGGCTCCGATATGCGTTATCGTCATGCCCTTTTTGTGATGTTTGCAAGCATGATTGATCGTGCCAGAGCATGGATTTTTCTGTTGCTTCATATCGCATTGGGGCTGATCATCGCGCCGCAGCCGCAAGGTGCGCCAGCGCGCCGGTTCCGGACACAACCATGGAAGGGTTTGCCGCATGATTTTACACTCGGGCTTGTTGAGCTTTGTCCGCCGCGCCATTTGTTGCAGTGTCATTTTTTTAGCCGCCGGCGCAGCAGTCGCGGCACCGAATTCGGCTGTGGCGCAGCAGCCAGATCAGGCCAAACCCGTCAAGGTATTGCGTACCATCTTTCCCGTGGCGGAAACGGGTTTCGACCCGTCCACCGTGCGCGATCTGTATTCCAGCCTTGTGATCCAAGCCATCTTCGACACGCTGTATACCTACGATTACATGGCGCGTCCGGCGACGCTGGTGCCGAACGCAGCAGCGGCGATGCCCGAAGTGTCAAGCGACGGCAAGACTTACACCATACGCCTGAAGCAAGGCATCCGTTTCACGCCGGATCCGGCATTCGACGGCCAGCGGCGCGAATTGACGATGGCCGATTACGTCTATTCCTGGAAACGCTTGTTCGATCCGAAGCTGGCGTCGCCGCACGCGTGGCTGTTCGAGAACAAGGTGATCGGCATGGATCAGCTGGCCGTGGATGCGAAGAAAAGCGGCAAGTTCGACTATGACAAGGTCATCCCCGGCTTCGAGTTGCTCGACAAGTACACCTTACGCATCCATCTGACGCAGACCGATTTCAACCTTGGCATGATCCTGGCGCACCAGCCTACCGCGGCGCTGGCGCACGAAGTGGTCGAACAGTACGGTGATGTCAAAGGGGAGGTCGCATCGAACCCGGTCGGCACCGGATTTTACAAGCTCGGTCAGTGGGTGCGCGGCAGCCGCATCGTGCTGGAAGAAAATACCGACCATTTGCCGGCAACCTGGGACTTCAAGGCTGGCCTTAATCCGGACGATGCGCGTATTGTGCGCCAGATGCAGGGCAAGAAAATGCCGCAGATAGGCCGCATCGAGATCTCGGTCTTGCTGGAAGAGCAGTCGCGCTGGCTGTCATTTCGCAGCGGCGACGCCGACCTGTTTCAGCTGGGAGGGACGTTGGCGCCCAAGGCGTTGCTCAATGGCAAATTGCGGCCCGAACTGGTGGCCCAGGGCGTGCAATTGTCGCGCCTGATCGACCCGGAAATCTCGTATTACTACTGGAACATGGAAGACCCGATACTGGGCGGGTTTGCGAAGGAAAAGATCGCGCTGCGGCGTGCGATCGCGATGGCGCACGATATCGATGAAGAGATCCGTATCGCTTCCAATGGCGAGGCGGTGCGCCTTGAATATCCGATTCCGCCTGGCGTCGTCGGTCACGATCCTGCGTACAGAAGCTTGCTGCAACACGATCCGGTGCTGGCCAACAAGCTGCTCGACCGCTACGGCTACAAGAAAGGCGAGGATGGCTGGCGCACGCTGCCTGACGGCAAGCCGTTGCTGGTGCGCTATACGTCGCAAAATGGCGCCGGCGGCGTGCTTTCGGCCGAGATATGGCGCCGTACTTACACGGCGATCGGGATCCGGATGGCCAACGACC
>JBLHNV010000309.1:0-3328 GCA_047623125.1 Janthinobacterium sp.
TGCCGACCCACAGGCGCGGCTCGTGAATCGGGGCATCGTCGTCGCATGGATCGGAATCGGAGAAGTCGGTAATAGCGTCGGAAGGTGCGGTGTTCATCGTGCAAGGCTCACAGGAATACGAAGGCTTGCATGATAATCGAATTTGGTCGACGCATGCCTGATCCAGGTGCATGAAGCGCTGGCCGACGCTGCGGCTTTGGCGCCAGCGCCGGACCCGTGATGCAAGATTCAGGCAGATTGCAGCGAAATCGCCGGCTTGGGCGGCGGCACCACGGGAGGATTGGCCGGGATAATGCGAGGATCGATGGCCGGTTTCGGCTCGGGCTCGGGCTCGCTGGCGGGATGACCGGGAGGGATGATGATCGGCGGAATCGTTGGCGGCGCACCTTTGGGGCCAACGCCCAAGACGACGCCCAAACCAGCGTTCCCGGACCAGCGCACATCGCGTGCGAGCATCGACAATAGTTGCTGAGCAAACATATTCCCTCCCCACCCGGTGGCATTTTTTCAGTATAGGCGGCGAGATTGCCATTGCAAGGCCGACCTTGTCCGCCCCGTACCCATCAGCGGGCTGGGTTGGCAGCAGCCACGAATTGCTGATGGCCGCGCGCGCGCAGCGCGCACGCCGGACAATGGCCACAGCCATAACCCCAGTCATGCAGCACGCCGCGCTCGCCCAGGTAGCAGGTATGGGTACTTGTGCGGATCAGATCGACCAGCTTGGCGCCACCCAGTTGCTGCGCCAATTCCCAGGTCTGACACTTGTCCAGCCACATCAGCGGCGTTTCCAGTTTGATGCGGGTGGCCATGCCCAGGTTGAGCGTCACTTGCAGCGCCTTCATCGTATCGTCGCGACAATCCGGGTAGCCCGAGAAATCGGTTTCGCACATGCCGCCGACCAGCACCGTCAAACCGCGCCGGTAAGCCAGCGTCGCCGCCACCGTCATGAACAGCAAATTGCGCCCCGGCACGAAGGTATTCGGCAAGCCGTTTTCCAGCATCCCGATCTCGACGTTTTGCGTCAGCGCCGTGTCCGAAATGGCACTGATCACCGACAGGTCGATCACATGATCCGATCCCAGCCTTTGCTGCCACTCGGGCTTTGCCGAGCGCATCTGATCGAACAGGTTCGGACGCACCGTCATTTCGATCGCGTGGCGCTGGCCGTAGTCGAAACCGATCGTTTCGACCCGGCTGTAACGTTCAAGCGCCCAGGCCAGGCAAGTGGTGGAATCCTGTCCGCCGCTGAACAGCACCAATGCGCCATCTGTATTTGTTGCCAATTTTTCCAACATGACGATCCTTCTTTAATGATTTCTGCGTTGGGCGATCAATGGTCATGACCAGCACGCTGCCATTCCGGTACCCGATCCGGTAAGATGCGCAAAGTACTCACCGTCGATGGAACAACATGCATTCTGCACGATCCGATCAGTTCGAAGCCGGCAAGCTTGCATGCTCCCGAATTCTGGCACAAGTAGCGACCGCGCTGACGCTCATTTTTAGCGTGCCGGCCGGCGCTGCCGATCAGGCTGCCGACGCCATTACGGCTGGCAGCGAGGCTGGCATAGACTACACGGTCAGCATCGACGCGCCGGATCCGCTGCTAGAGTTACTGGAAAAAAATCTCGATCTGGCGCGCTTTCGCGGCAATGCCGGCGTCGACAGGAATCAATTGGAATATCTGGTCAGGACCGCGCCGAGCCAGGTCAGAACGCTGATCGAGACCGAAGGATATTACACGCCGCAAGTGAGCGCCCGGCTCGACACCAGCGCTGCCGAACCCGTCGCGCTGGTCAAGGTAATCGCGGGCGAACCGGTACTGGTCGGCAGCATCGACCTGGTGCTGCAAGGCTTCGCGCCGACCAACCCGCAAGATCGCGAACCGTTCGACATCGAGCTGATCAAGGATGGCTGGGGCTTGCAGCAGGGCCAGATCTTCCGCCAGGCCGACTGGGAAACAGCGAAGCGCAATTTGCTGCGGCAAGTGCTGAAAACGCGCTATGCGCATGCGCAAATGAGCGCATCGCTGGCCACCGTCAACCCCGAGACTCACCGCGTCGCATTGCGCGTGGTGCTCGACAGCGGCCCGGAACTGCGCTTCGGCGCGCTCAGCATCGAAGGCTTGCAGCGCTATCCGGCGACCGTCGTGTCGAATCTGAACCAGATCAAACCGGGCGATTATTACAGCGAAGCGCGCTTGCAGGCGTACCAGTCACGCTTGCAAGACAGCACGTATTTCAGCAGAGTCGAAGTGAGCGCCGAGTTGCCGCCCAGAGTGGCGCCGGCCGAGGGTGCGTCCGAACCGGGCCTCGCTGGCGCTGCAGTGCCGCAGAGCGTGTCAGCGGTGGCGCCAGTGCTGGTGCGCGTCACCGAAAACAAGCTGCAAAATATCACCGTCGGCCTCGGTTACAGCACCAACACCGGCAACCGGTCCCAGCTCAGCTATGACAACCTGAGCCTGTTCGGCCTGAAATTCAAGAGTGCGCTGACGCTGGAAACAAAAAAGCAAACGGCGCGCGGCAACTTCTTTTTTCCAACTACGCCCGATGGTTATGACGACAGCATAGGCGCAGCGTTCGAGCATACCGACATCGCCGGCGAAAACACCAGCATCAGCACCGTGGCTGCCAAACGGGCCTGGGGCGGAGCGCGGATGGAGCGCAGCCTGACGCTGGAACTCCTCAATGAAGTGCGTACCGTCGACGGGCTGGGCACCAGCCGCAGCAAAAGCTTGCCGCTGACCTACGGCGTCACAATGCGGCGCCTCGACAACTTGCTGTTTCCGAACGAAGGTTATGTGCTCAATGCCCAGCTAGGCGGCGCGCTGTCGCCGATCATGACCGATGAAACGTTCGTGCGCGCCAGCCTCAAGGGCGTCTATTATTATCCATTGGAAAAAAGCAGCAAGCTGATTTTGCGCGCTGCGGCCGGCGCTCTGGCCTCGAAGAAAAAAGCCGGTGTGCCGTCGGTCTACCTGTTTCGCGCCGGCGGCGACCAATCGGTACGCGGCTATGGCTTCCAGGAACTGGGCGTGTCCGCTGGCGATGCGATTGTCGGTGGCCGTTATCTGGCCAGCGCCAGCGCCGAATATCAATACTGGTTCACACCAAGCTGGGGCGCGGCCACCTTTTACGATGCCGGTAATGCCGCCGACACGCTGCAGGATTTGCATCCGAAATCGGGCTATGGACTGGGCGCGCGCTACAACAGTCCGGTCGGACCGATCAATGTCGATGTCGCCTACGGCCATGCGGTTCAGAAATATCGCCTGCATTTTTCCCTGGGATTCACCTTCTGATGTCCGACCATACTCCTCCAACTGCGC
>JBLHNV010000310.1:0-3306 GCA_047623125.1 Janthinobacterium sp.
CTCGTTGTCGGTACGCTCAAGTTGTGGCCGCTCACTGCCAAGGTCGTCGGTGTCACTGTGCCGCTACCCTTGGCCCAAACCTGGCAAGCGGTATTGGTGCAATGGGTGCCATTCGATGCAGCACGTGGCGAGGAGGGTGTCAGCTTGCAAGGCGTATTGCTGATCTTCCTGCTGGTGTTGATCGCCGCAGTGTCGCGCAAGGGTTTCGAGAATATTATCGAAGGACCAAATCGCTGGACCGTGGTGGCGCTGGGCTTGAGTGGGAGCACCTTGCTGGTCGCTGCGTTGTCCCTGGGCGCGCGCGCAGAAGGCTTGGAGATTGCCATTACCGGTCGCGCGTTCGCTGTCGCGCTGGCGCTCGGTGCTGTGTGGCATTACGCTTCCAGACTCGATGCCAGTGACCGGCAAGCCTGGCTGTGGGAGTCGTGGCGTTTCGTGAAGCAAATATTCCTGCTGCTGGTGGTCGGTGTTTTCATCGTTGGCGTGATCCGTCAATTGATCGAGCCGCAATGGATACAGCATCTGGCTGGGCGCAATACTGTGGCGGCCAATGCGACGGCTGTTGTGTTCGGCATATTCATGTATTTCCCGACCCTTGTTGAAGTGCCGGTTGCGCGCATGTTTGTCGACCTGGGCATGCACCGCGGTCCGTTGCTGGCATATTTGATGGCCGACCCGGAACTGAGCTTGCAAAGCATGCTGATGGTCGCCGCCATCATCGCATGGCGCAGGACACTCGCTTACGTGGGTTTGGTCGCGCTGTTTTCCATTTGCGCCGGGTTGCTGTTTGGGGCCTGGACCGATGGCGTGAATCCAGTATGGCTGCTGCTTTTAGTGGCGACCTTTGCCTTGGCGTTGACCATTGTTTTGGCCTTGCTGTACCGGCATCAGAAAGATGCGCTGCCATTGCCATAAAACCTCTTCATGCTCCTGGAGTGCACCATCATGTTAAACATCAAAATAATTGGCTCAGGTTGTGCCAATTGCAAGAAGCTGGAAGCGGTAGCACGCACGGCTGTTGCCAGCGCCGGACTCGAGGCCGAATTCATCAAGGTCAACGACCTCGCAGACATCATGGCGTATGACTTGCTGGCCACGCCAGGTCTGGTGATCGATGACAAACTGGTTTGCAGCGGGCGCATTCCGACCCAGTCGGAATTGCAATCGTGGCTGACGGCGTGAGGCAGCGGGCAGCAGGGCTATCCGGTTGCAGATTGCGCCAACGCACGCAGCAGCGCCCACGAAAAAGGCCGCCCCGATGGCGGCCTTGTCTGCTCGCAGAAAAGACTTAGCTGCCGCGCTTTTCGCGCGCGATTGCTGCAATGCGCATGCGCAGCGCGTTGAGTTTGATGAAGCCGCCGGCATCGGCCTGATTGTAGGCGCCGCCGTCTTCGTCGAAGGTGGCGATGTTCATGTCGAACAGCGAATCGGTCTTCGAATCGCGCGCGACGACGATCACGTTGCCCTTGTACAGCTTGATGCGGACCGAGCCGTTGACGCATTGCTGCGTATGGTCGATCAGCGTTTGCAGCGCCAGACGCTCGGGCGACCACCAGTAGCCGTTGTAAATCATCGATGCGTAACGCGGCATCAGGTCATCTTTCAGGTGTGCCACTTCCCGGTCCAGCGTGATCGATTCGATCGCGCGGTGGGCGCGCAGCATGATGGTGCCGCCCGGGGTTTCGTAGCAGCCGCGCGCCTTCATGCCGACATAGCGGTTTTCGACCAGGTCCAGGCGACCGATGCCGTGCTTGCCGCCGACGCGGTTCAATTCGGCCAGCACTACCGCTGGCGTCATGCGCGTACCGTTCAGCGCGACGATGTCGCCTTTTTCGTATTCGATATCCAGATATTCCGGTGTATCCGGTGCCGCTTCCGGGCTGACGGTCCAGCGCCACATCGATTCCTCTGCTTCAGAGCTCGGGTTTTCCAGGTGCCGTCCTTCGAAACTGATGTGCAACAGGTTGGCATCCATCGAATACGGCGCGCCACCATTTTTGTGCTTCATGTCGATCTCAATGCCAGCGTCGAGCGCATATTGCAGCAGCTTTTCGCGCGACAGCAAGTCCCATTCGCGCCATGGCGCGATGATCTTGACGTCCGGCATCAGCGCATAGGCGCCCAGTTCAAATCGGACCTGGTCGTTGCCCTTGCCAGTGGCGCCGTGCGAAATCGCATCGGCACCGGTTTCGCGCGCGATATCGATCAGGCGCTTCGCGATCAATGGACGTGCGATGGATGTGCCGAGCAGGTATTCGCCTTCATACACCGTGTTGGCGCGAAACATCGGGAACACGAAGTCGCGCACGAATTCTTCACGCACGTCATCGATGTAAATGTTTTCCGGCTTGATGCCGAATTTGATGGCCTTGGCGCGCGCCGGTTCGAGTTCTTCGCCCTGGCCCAGATCGGCCGTGTAGGTCACGATCTCGCACTGGTAATTATCTTGCAGCCATTTCAAAATGACCGAGGTATCGAGGCCGCCCGAGTATGCCAGTACTACTTTCTTGATGTCGCTCATGCTGATTCCATTTCTTCGTTAATGCGTGATTTGGTTAATAAATTCGGGGTGCTTGAATGCCGGGCTTGTCAATTGGCGGTATCGTCGACCATGCCCAGCAACAGGTACTCAAGCAGTGCTTTTTGCACGTGCAGGCGGTTCTCAGCCTCTTCCCAGACCACCGATTGCGCTCCGTCGATGACATCGGCCGACACTTCTTCGCCGCGGTGGGCCGGCAGGCAATGCATGAACAATGCATCCGGTGCGGCGCGCGCCATTTTGGGCGCATCGACGATCCAGCCATCGAAAGCCTTGATGCGCGCCGCGTTTTCGGCTTCATAGCCCATGCTGGTCCAGACATCGGTGGTGACCAGGTGCGCATGCTGGCAAGCATCGGATGGGTTGTCGAAGAACGTGTAGCGCTGTGTCGTGACCAGTTGCGGGTCGATGTCATAGCCTTTTGGCGTCGACACATTGATGTGGAAGCCGAAAACTTCGGCCGCCTGCAGCCATGAGTACAGCATGTTGTTGGCATCGCCGATCCAGGCCACGATCTTGCCCGTGATCGGGCCGCGCTGTTCGATGAAGGTGAAAATGTCGGCCAGCACCTGGCACGGGTGGTGCTCGTTGGTCAAGCCATTGATCACCGGCACGCGCGAATTGGCGGCAAAGCGTTCGATGACTTCCTGGCCGAAGGTGCGCACCATGATGATGTCGCACATACGTGACATCACCTGGCCAGCGTCTTCGACCGGTTCGCCGCGCCCGAGCTGGCTGTCGCGCGTGTTCAGGTAAATCGCGGCGCC
>JBLHNV010000311.1:0-3278 GCA_047623125.1 Janthinobacterium sp.
CGCAGCGGGCGCCTTGCGGCGCCAGGCTGATGTCAGTGCGGCGGCCAGCAGGTCAAGGTCGGCGCAGGCAAGGTTGACCGTGATGCCGGCCAGGCGTTCGCCCCAGCACAGTTGCGCGCAAGCGCCAGGCGCTTGCAAGATCGCCTCTTGTGCCTGCTGCGCATCGAGCATCACGCTGACATGCAAGTCGTCCGGCAATGTCGCGAAAATCTTGCCGCCGACGCGAAACGAGGGCCGGTCCTGGTGATCTTCCTCGCTGGCGTCGGGAAACGATAGCGCCAGATAGCGCAACTCATTCAGATCGACCATTTCCTGTTCCCCCAAGTTGGCGCAACATTTTTCTTATTATTTTGCCACGAGACGATTCTCTTCGGGTGATAAAAAGACGATCGCGTGTCAAAAGTGACTCAAATGAGAAAAATTCGCCACACTGCCGCATGGCATCGCCTGTCACGCCGGTTTTACAGTGCAGCGTCCGGCGAGGGCGTCATCATGTGGCCAAGCTTGCTGGCCTTGGTATCGAGATAGTGCTGGTTGAATACGTTGCGGTTAACCAGCAGCGGTACGCGCTCGGTGACGGCGAAGCCGAGCTTTTCCATCGCGTCGATCTTGCGTGGATTGTTGGTCATCAGGCGCAAGCGCCCGATGCCGAAACGCTTGAACATCGGCTCGCACAACGCGTAGTTGCGGGCATCGGCCTTGAAGCCCAGCTGTTCGTTGGCCTGCACCGTGTCGGCGCCTGATTCCTGCAGACGGTAAGCATGAATCTTGTTGATCAAGCCGATGCCGCGTCCTTCCTGGCGCAAGTAGAGCAAGATGCCGCGACCTTCGGCGGCGATCTTCTGCAGCGCGCGCTCAAGCTGGGCGCCGCAGTCGCAGCGTTGGCTGAACAGCACGTCACCGGTCAGGCATTCGGAATGTACGCGCGCCAGTACCGGCGCGCCGTCGCCGATCTCGCCCAGCGTCATGGCCAGGTGTTCCTTGCCGGTCGCATGCTCGACAAAGGCATGTAGCGTGAACTCGGCCCAGGGGGTCGGCAGCGCGCAAGAGTTGATGTAGTCGAGGTCTTCTTTCGGCGGTGTGTCTGCGCTGGTCTGCATGCTTATGCTCATGAAAATGATGAAAATAAAATGACGAAAATGACGAAAATAAAACCAGGTACAACCTAAAAACAACGTAACAACAAAGCGAAAAAGCGCCGGCCGAGTGCTTCGGGTACGGCGCTTGCATCATCTGAAAACCGGTGCAGGCAACTTATTGTGCGACTCATTGTATTGCTTACTGTATTGCTTGATTTATTGCTTGATTTATTGCTATTAAAGCAAGTCAAGCTGCGGCCCGTTTGCGGCGCAGTCGGTTAGTGTAGCAAAATTTGCGCCCGACTGTGCCGATAGCGACCGCGAGCAGGCTACCATGGCAAGTCGAACAGCAGTAATTCGGCATTTTCAGCCTGTTCCAGCGTCAGCAAGCTTTCGCCTTTGATCTTGAGCCCATCGCCGGCTTCGAGTTGCAGGTCATTGACCGTCAACTTGCCGCGGATCAGGTGGATGTAGGCGCTGCGCTCTGGCGCCAGCGCATGTTCGAGGCGTTGACCCGGCGCCATGATGCTGGCGTAGAGTGCGCCATCCTGGTGGATCAGCACCGATCCGTCTCTGCCATCACCGGAGGCGATCAGACGCAACTGGCCTGTTTTCGAGGCCGGCGCAAAGTGTTTTTCTTCATAGCCTGGCGCGATGCCAGTTACGTTCGGCTGGATCCATATCTGCAGGAAATGCAAGCCGTCGCTGTGCGAATGATTGAACTCGCTGTGTCGTACGCCGGAGCCGGCGCTCATCCGCTGCACATCGCCATAGTGCAGCACCGAACCTGTGCCCAGGCTATCCTTGTGCTCCAGCGCACCGCTTAGCACGTAGGAAATGATTTCCATGTCGCGATGGCCGTGCGTGCCGAAGCCCTGGGCTGGCGCTACGCGGTCTTCATTGATGACCAGCAGCGGGCCGAAGCCCGATTGCTCGGGGTCGCGATAAGAGCCGAATGAAAATGTATGATGTGAATTGAGCCAGCCGTGGTCGGCGCTGCCGCGCTGCGCGCTTTTGCGAATTTGTAGCATGATTTTTCCTATTAGAAGGTTGCTCTGCCCGGCTTTTGGCAAGCAGGTTTGTTGTGCTGATCAGTGTGTATAGATGCAGTATAGGCGTCGCAGGCAAAACGAAAAAACGGAAAATTTCACCCTCTATCATCGAAAAGATCGAATGCTCAAACTCAGTCTGGAAGCGCTCCACATTGTCGACGCGATAGCGCGAAGCGGTTCGTTTGCCGGCGCCGGCAAGCAATTGCACCGCGTGCCATCGACCATTTCGTACACGGTGGCCAAGCTCGAAGATGGCTTGGGCGTGCTGCTGTTCGAGCGCCATGGCCCGCGCGTCGTGCTGACCCGCGCCGGTCAGGAGTTATTGAAGGAAGGGCGCTACCTGCTGAAGGCGGCGCAAGATCTGGAGCACCGCGTGCGCCGGGTCGCATCCGGCTGGGAAACAGAGCTGACAATTGGCATCGATTCGATGTTTTCGGCGCTGCTGATCGAACCTGATGTGCGCCTCTTTTGTGATGTTGCCCAGCAAACCCGCTTGCGCATCGTGCAGGAAGCGTTGTCGGGTACCTGGGAAGCGCTGCTGGAGCGGCGCGTCGATCTGGTCGTCGGCGCGGCCGGCGACGGACCGGCTGGCGGCGGCTATGTGTCGCGTCCGATCGGCAGCGTCTCGTTCGTGTTTGCGGTGGCGCCCGAGCATCCGCTGGCGCAAGTGGCGGGTGCGCTCGGGCGCAGCGAGTTGCAGCATCACCTGGCGATCGCGGTGGCCGATTCGGCGCGCACGCTGGCGCCGCGCACGGTCGGCCTGTTGCTGGGGCAGGACACGCTGACGCTGCCGACGATGCAAGACAAGCTGCGCTACCAGTTAGCTGGCATCGGTTTCGGTTTCTTGCCTGAGCCGTGCGCGCGCGCCGCGCTGCAAGCCGGTCTGCTGATCGAAAAAATGGTGCAGGAACCGAAGCCGGACGAAATCTTCCACCTGGCGTGGCGCAGCGGCGAAAGCGGCGCAGCGCTGGCCTGGTGGCGAGAGCGCATGACCGATCCAAGTTTGCAGCAGCGCCTGACCGACAACTTGCTGCGCTGACAATGGTGGTGTCTTGTTGGTCGTGTCTGGTTTGTTTTACTGGCGGCGCTGGCGCAGCGGGTCCAGCAGATGCCTCAGGTCGTTGTGGTCGAGCTCATACATCAGCGC
>JBLHNV010000312.1:0-3278 GCA_047623125.1 Janthinobacterium sp.
AGAACGCCGCACCGCATGAGCGCGGCGACGCTTTCCTGATGCGTGGCACCGAAGGCGAAACGGTCGCCAACGCCAACAAGGCGCAACAGATCGACTGGTTTCATGGCGCCGAGCGCACCGTTCTGGTGCAAAAGCAAGCCGTGGTGCAGCAATTGCCCTTGTTGCCGGCCGAACGTGATGCGGCCACGACAGCGGCCTGGATTCATGCCGTCTTGCGCGGCGAGATTGCGGTGCCAGCTTCGATTGCCGAGCAAGTGGCACAATGTTTGCTTGTGTCAAAGTCATTACACGCAAGCGGGAATCGTCATGAGCACACTGGGCAAGCCAAATAAGTCAAACAAGCCGGGCAAGGTATTTCTGGTCGGCGCCGGTCCGGGCGATCCGGAATTGCTGACCCTGAAGGCGGTCAAGACCATCGGCACCGCCGATGTGGTGCTGGTCGATGATCTGGTGAATCCGGAAATTCTGTCGCATGCGCCGGTGACGGCGCGCATCGTACATGTGGGCAAGCGCGGCGGTTGCCGCTCGACATCGCAGGAATTCATCGAGCGCCTGATGATCGCCGAGGCGCAGGCCGGGCATTGCGTGGTGCGGTTAAAGGGCGGCGACCCGTTCATCTTTGGCCGCGGCGGCGAAGAGTGCGCGCATTTGCGCGAAGCCGGCATCGAAGTCGATGTCGTCAGCGGCATCAGCAGCGGCCTGGCAGCGCCAGCTTCGATCGGCATTCCGTTGACCCACCGTGACTGGAGCGCGGGTGCGATCTTTGTCACCGGCCACGAGCGAGCAGACAATCGCGCCGACCAAGGCGCCGATCAGCAATCAGGCAAGCCGAACTGGGCCTTGCTGGCGCAAACCAATCTGACGTTGGTCATTTACATGGGCGTATCGCGCTGCCGCGAGATCGGGCGCGCATTGCTGGAAGGCGGCAAGAGCGGCGCAACCCCGGTCGCCGTAATCGGATCCGCCACCGGCGCAGCGCAGGCTCAGTTGATCACGACGCTCGCTTGCCTGGCCGATGATCTGGCGCAGTCCGGCATCGGCAGTCCGGCCATCATCGTTGTCGGCGATGTGGTGCGGTGTGCGGCGTTGCCCAACCTGGCCGAAGCCACGCTGCGCTGCGCCGGGTCTCGATAAGTCCGGAGAACTTGCACGATTGCCAGGCCAGTCGGTTTACAATGCGGGTCTTGTGGGTGGCTTGGAGTTGGCATGGCAGAGTTCGATGTAGCAGTGATAGGCGCCGGCGCGGCCGGAATGATGTGCGCGGCGGTCGCAGCCCGGCGCGGCAAGCGCGTGGTATTGATCGATCATGCCGAAAAACTGGCTGAAAAAATCCGCATTTCCGGTGGCGGGCGTTGCAATTTTACGAACGTCAACGCAGGTCCCCAGCATTTCCTGTCAGAAAATCCACACTTTTGCAAAAGTGCGCTGTCGCGTTACACGCCGCAAGACTTTGTCGCGCTGGTCAAGCGCCACCGCATCGGTTATCACGAAAAACACAAGGGCCAGTTGTTTTGCGACGAGTCGGCTGAACAGATCATCCGCATGCTCAAGGATGAGTGTGCTTTGGGGGACGTGCACTGGCGCATGCCGTGCAAGGTCAAGGCGGTTGCCCGCAGTGACGCTGGTTTCCGGCTCGATACCGATGGCGGCAACATCAGCGCGGCCAGTGTCGTCGTCGCCAGTGGCGGTTTGTCGATTCCCAAAATAGGTGCGACCGATTTCGCTTACCGCATCGCGCAGCATTTCGAACTGGCCATGGTGGCGCCGCGTCCGGCGCTGGTGCCGCTCACTTTCGATCCGGCAGCCTGGGTGCCGTTCGTGCCGCTGGCCGGCATTGCATTGGCCGCCGAGGTGGTGACCGGCACGTTGAAGGGCCGGGGCGCGACCGGTTCGCTCTTTCGCGAAGATTTGTTGTTTACCCATCGCGGCTTGTCCGGCCCGGCGATCTTGCAGATTTCCAGTTTTTGGTTGCCAGGCACGCCGATCACGCTCAATTTGCTGCCGGACATGGATCTGGCAAAGGTCTTGATTGAAAACAAGGGCAGCTTGAAGAAGCAACTGGGCAACGTGCTATCGCAGTGGTTGCCGGCGCGTCTGGCTGAAGGCTTGCTCGTTGCCAATGGCTTTGCGCTCGATGCCCGTGTGGCCGACATGCCGGACGCCCAGTTGCGCCGGCTTGGACAGGCGATCAATCAATGGGCCATCGTTCCCAGCGGTTCCGAAGGCTACCGCAAGGCCGAAGTCACGCGTGGCGGCGTCGATACGCGCGAATTGTCGCAGCAAACGATGATGTCGACCAAGGTGCCCGGCCTGTATTTCATCGGCGAGGCGGTCGACGTAACGGGCTGGCTGGGCGGCTACAATTTTCAGTGGGCCTGGGCTTCCGGCATGGCGGCCGGCATGGCTCTGTGACTCCGGCGCGGCGCCGCAGCAACGTACAATGCAGCAGCGTCGCAATGGCGTCGCAGCAGCGCCACGTCACATGAGCCTGATGCGGGTTTTTTAACAACGAAGCCCATTTGACCGGTTGTCGATCTTCCATTCTGGTTTAAAAGCTGCTATTATTTACCTCTTCCTATAAATCAACGGTTTGAATTTCTACATGACCACTATTCGCCTTAAAGAAAACGAGCCGTTTGAAGTCGCAATGCGTCGCTTCAAGCGCACTATTGAAAAAACTGGTCTGCTGACCGAACTGCGCGCACGCGAGTTCTACGAAAAGCCAACGGCTGAGCGCAAGCGCAAGCTCGCTGCTGCCGTCAAGCGCCACTACAAGCGCATTCGCAGCCAGCAATTGCCGAAAAAATTATTCTAAGACTGCCCATGCCGAACTGGCGCTGACTGTGCGTTGCACTGTTCGCCATCGGTCGCTGTTATGTAGAGTTTGAATTTGTCAATTCAAGCCAGTCGCCTACCCGCTCCGGTTCACCGCAGCGGGTTTTCGCATTTTTATCGATCGTAAAGGATGTGCCATGAGCTTGAAAGAACAAATCACTGAACACATGAAGGCGGCGATGCGCGCCAGAGAAGCGGGCAAGCTCGGCACCATTCGGCTGTTGCTGGCCGAGATCAAGCGCAAGGAAGTCGATGAGCGCATCGACGTGAGCGACGACCAGGTGCTGGCGATCATCGACAAGATGATCAAGCAGCGCAAGGATTCGATCAGTCAGTTCGAAGCTGGCGCTCGCGCTGACCTGGCCGATATTGAAAAAGCCGAGCTGGTGGTGCTGTCGGCCTATATGCCGGCCGGATTGTCTGAGCAGGAAGTCGCCGAAGCC
>JBLHNV010000313.1:0-3273 GCA_047623125.1 Janthinobacterium sp.
GCAGCGCCTGCTCGAACCAGCGGGCGAATTGCGCGGTCGGGTCGGCCAGCACATCGTCTTCCATCAGGCTGGCCTGTTTGTAATCCTTGCGCAGATCAGCCAGCGTGCCTGGTGCGCTAGTCTGGGCCGGGGCGTTGCGGCGCTGTTGCATCGCAGCACCCAACTGCGCCATCTGCTGCGCGTCAAACAGGCGCATCGCCATCGGTGCCAACTGGCTTTCTTCCTTCTTCATGTGGGCCAGGTAAGCGCTGGAAAAACGCGCAACGTCAGCGCCCGACAAGGTGCTGGCGCTGCCAGCGGCAATGGCTTCAAGCTGGACTTGCAGCGCATTCCAGGCCAGGTCCATCTGGCGATGCTCGGCCAGGATCTCGGGCACCAGCGCGCTCAGCAATTGGGCATCCGCGCCGCTGGCGCACGCTTGCAACATCGGCATCAGGTCTTGTTCTTCATCGGCATGATGCAGGTGGGCGGCCTTCGTAAAATACTGCAGCACGGCGCTGGCGGCTTGTTTTGCCTCCGGCGTGGCGCCATGCTGCGGCAAGTAGTCGAGCAGGTTTTGCAACGTCGCGATCTGCTTGCGGATCTTGTCGTGGCAATGCTTGAGGACGGCCAGCGGCTGGTCAAAGCCGGGCGCGGTAGTGAATGGGGAGTCGGTCATCGTGTGCTTTCGGGTGGATCAGCGGGCGGGCCAGGCCATTGTTGGTCTGCCCGGATAAACCATTTTAGGATATCTGCGCCAGCCGTGTCCGTTAAAATGACGCAATGAACCCTATCAAACCCAGCATTATTGCGCCGCTACCTGTGACTGCGCCTGCGCCAGAGCTTGCGCCCGAGCCTTTACCCGTGCCAGTCGCCGATGGCGACATCGATTTCGCGCGCCGCTTTGGCGGCATACAGCGGCTGTATGGCGCGCCGGCGCTGGCCCGTTTTCAACGCGCCCGCGTGTGCGTGGTCGGCGTCGGCGGTGTCGGTTCCTGGGCCGTCGAGGCGCTGGCGCGCAGTGCGATCGGCCATTTGACGCTGATCGATCTCGACAACGTCGCCGAGTCGAATATCAATCGCCAGATTCAGGCGCTGACCGACACGATCGGCCAGGCCAAGATCACCGCGCTGGCCGAACGCATTGCGCAAATCAACCCGTATTGCCAGGTCACGCAGATTGAGGATTTCATTACGCCGGACAATCTGGAGCAGATGATCGGCAGCGGTGCTTACGATTATGTGATCGATGCGATCGACAGCGTCAACGCAAAGACGGCGTTGATCGCGTACTGCCGGGCCCACGCGATTGCGTTGATCACGATCGGCGGCGCCGGCGGCCAGATCGATCCGACCAGGATCGATGTGCGCGACTTGTCCAAGACCGAACAGGAACCGTTGCTGGCCAAGGTGCGCAAACGTTTGCGCACCCATTACGGTTTTCCGCGCGGAATCAAGAACAAGTTCAATGTCGATGCGGTCTTTTCGATGGAGCCGCTGCGCTTCCCGCTCGACGACGCAAGCTGTTCGGTCGATGCCGACTTGCGCGATGGCGTGACCGGCTTGAATTGCGCCGGCTTCGGTTCCAGCATGGTCGTCACGGCCAGCTTCGGCATGGTGGCGGCAGCGCATCTGCTGCGCAAGCTGGCCGACAGCGTTGAAGTGGCACCCGTGGCGCCCGCTTCGCAAGGATAGGTTCGCGCGCCAGCGTAGCATGACGCTGAAAGCCCTTCGACCCGGTTGCAGAAAACAGTTTTGGCACCGGATCGAGGCAGAGCGCAATAAAAAGTCTGGCCTGCAAAAAGGCAGTCGTCATTTCACGCTAACGGTTTGCTATGATGGGGTGCGCTTTGCTTCACATCGGCAAGCAAAGGTCTCTTGAAAACTCATTGAAGGAATATATCATGCTGCGTTGTTCCGCTTTACTGGCGCTTGTTTGCGCAATGGCTGTTCCGATGGCCCAGGCCGCCACTTCCGTTGCTGCCAGCGCTGTGGTGTCGACTGCAACTCCTGGCCCTGCGGCCGATACCTTGATCACGACCGACACCAAGCTCGGCACCGGCAAGGAAGCGATGGCCGGGGCCCAAGTGGAAGTGCACTACACCGGCTGGCTGTATCGACCGCTGGCCAAGGATTTCCACGGCAAGCAGTTCGACAGCTCGGTCGGACGCGGTCCGTTCGCTTTCAGGCTCGGCGCAGGGATGGTCATCAAGGGCTGGGACAAGGGCGTGGCCGGCATGAAGGTGGGCGGCAAGCGCACGCTGATCATCCCGAGCGACATGGCTTACGGATCGCGCAGCCCAAGCGGCGACATACCGCCGAATTCGGCGTTGATCTTCGACGTCGAATTGCTGGGCGTGAAGTAACGCTGGCAAGGCATGAAATAGCGCGCAGATGCTTGCCAACTGGCTGCCGCATCAGGCGGCGTCAGCCTGGCCGGCCCAAAGCAACGTAGACTGGTTCTTTCCAAGCACAGGAGACACCCATGAATATCGCCAATGACGTCACTGAACTCATAGGTAACACGCCACTGGTTCGCATCAACCGCATGGCAGCCGGCGCCCCGGCCACGATCCTGACCAAACTCGAATTTTACAATCCCGCCCACAGCGTCAAGGACCGCATTGGTCTGGCGATGATCACCGCCGCTGAAAAGGCCGGGCTGATCCATGCCGACACGATCATTCTGGAACCCACCAGTGGCAATACTGGCATCGCGCTGGCGATGGTATGCGCGGCGCGCGGCTACAAATGCACGCTGGTCATGCCTGACACGATGAGCCGTGAGCGCCGCATTTTGCTGCGTGCCTACGGCGCCGAACTGATCCTGACACCGGGCAGCGAAGGCATGCTGGGCGCCATCAACCGGGCCGAGCAACTGGCGGCGTGTGATCCGCGCTATCTGATGCCACAGCAATTCAACAATCCGGCCAATCCCGATGTGCATCGCCGCACCACGGCCGAGGAAATCTGGCGCGACACCGATGGCATGGCCGACATTTTGGTCGCTGGCGTGGGCACCGGCGGCACCATCACCGGCATCGGCGAAGCGCTGAAGGCGCGCAAACCGTCATTCCAGTGCATCGCGGTGGAGCCGGAAGGGTCGCCGATGCTGTCCAAGGGCAGCAAGGGGCCGCACGCGATTCAGGGCATCGGTGCCGGCTTCATCCCGACCGTGCTCAATACCAGCATTTACGACGAAGTGGTGTGTGTCAGCAACGAGCAAGCTTTTGCCACCGCGCGCCAGGCCGCCAGCGAGGAAGGCTTGCTGGTCGGTATTTCATCGGGCGCCGC
>JBLHNV010000314.1:0-3217 GCA_047623125.1 Janthinobacterium sp.
CCTTTTTTGAAAGAACACCATGAGCAAACAACTTCAAGACGCCTATATCGTCTCAGCAACCCGCACCCCGATCGGCAAGGCGCCGCGCGGCATGTTCAAAAATACCCGCCCCGATGATCTGCTGGTGCGCGTATTGCAATCGGCGCTGGCGCAGGCGCCCGGCCTGGACCCTTCCTTGATCACCGATGCAATCATTGGTTGCTCGTTCCCGGAAGCGGAGCAGGGTTTCAATATCGCCCGTAACGCGGTGTTGCTGGCCGGCTTGCCCAACACCATCGGCGGTGTCACGATCAACCGTTATTGCGCATCCGGCATCACCGCGATCGCGATGGCGGCCGATCGCATCCGCGTCGGCGAATGCGATGCGATGATTGCCGGCGGCATCGAGTCGATGTCGATGGTGCCGATGATGGGCCACCATCCTTCGATGAACCTGGACATGTTCACCGACGAAAATATCGGCATGGCTTATGGCATGGGCCTGACTGCGGAAAAAGTGGCGACCCAGTGGAAAGTGTCGCGTGAAGCGCAGGATACGTTCGCCGTCGAATCGCACCGCCGCGCGATTGCCGCGCAGCAAGCCGGTTTCTTCAAGGATGAGACGACGCCGGTCGAGATCATCACCCGCACGCCGAACCTGGCCACCGGCCAGATCGATGTCACGACCCGCATGGTCGACACCGACGAAGGCGCGCGCCCTGACTCGAGCCTCGAGTCGCTGGCCAAGCTGCGGCCGGTCTTCGCCGCCAAAGGCACGGTCACCGCCGCCAACAGCTCGCAAATGTCCGATGGCGCCGGTGCGCTGCTGATCGTCAGCGAAAAGTTCCTGCGCGAACACAACCTGACGCCGCTGGCGAAATTCTCGGCATTTGCCGTGCGCGGCGTGCCGCCCGAAATCATGGGCATCGGTCCGAAATTTGCGATTCCCGCAGCCTGCAAGGCGGCTGGCATCACGCAGGACCAGCTCGACTGGATCGAACTGAACGAAGCGTTTGCCGCGCAAGCGCTGGCCGTGATCGGCGATCTTGGCCTGGACCCGGCGAAAGTGAACCCGATGGGCGGCGCGATTGCGCTTGGCCATCCGCTCGGTGCGACCGGTGCGATCCGCGCCGCGACGACGATCCACGGACTGCGCCGTAACAAGCTGAAATACGGCATGGTCACCATGTGCGTCGGTTCCGGCATGGGCGCTGCGGGTATTTTCGAAGCGATGTAATTCGGAGTTGATTTTCGTTTAATATTAATGCAAGGGCGCGACAGGATTTCCTTAGCGCTCTTCTTACATTCGGAGACACGATGGAAATTTTGTGCAGCAAGGCCGATGGCATATTGACCATTGAATTTAACCGACCGCAGCGCAAGAATGCGATCACGTCGGCGATGTACCAGACCATGGCCGATGCGTTGATCGATGGCGAACTCGATGCTGCCGTGCGCGCAGTACTGATCATCGGCCAGCCGGAAATTTTTACTGCCGGCAATGACCTTGATGACTTCATGAAAAACGCCGGACCGGTGTCCGGCGAAGCGCTTGAAGAACGCCAGGTATTTCGCTTCATGGGGGCATTGAATGGCACCAGCAAGCCAGTCGTGGTGGCGGTGTCGGGCGCTGCAGTGGGCATCGGTACGACGATGCTGATGCATTGCGACCTGGTCTATTGCGCTGACAATGCGAAGTTCTCGATGCCGTTCGTGCAACTGGGCTTGTGCCCGGAGTTCGCATCGAGCCTGCTGTTTGCGCAGATCGCCGGCTACCCGCGCGCGGCGGAAAAGCTGATGCTGGGCGAAGCCTTCCTGGCGCAAGAAGCACTGCAAATGGGCCTGGTCGCGCGCGTGTTGCCATTGGCCGAACTGATCCCGTTTGCCCGTAGCCAGGCCGCCAAGCTGGTTGCATTGCCGGCTGCGTCGATCCGCGCTACCAAGCAATTGATGAAGAGCGCCCGCGCGCAAGCGATTGTCGATACGATGCTTGAGGAAAACAAGCTGTTCGGCGCGATGCTGCAAGCGCCCGAAGCGAAAGAGGCCTTCACCGCCTTCTTTGAAAAGCGCAAGCCGGATTTTTCAAAGTTTTCCTGAGATCAGGCACCGCTCGCCTGGCGCGTTGATGTGCGACGCATGGACCATCGAAGGCGCAGGCGGTATGTGCCCGGTTCAGTGCATGCCCCGGCGCATCACGGCGACATGTCAACGCGTCTTGTGGCGCGCCCGGCGCAGCGGCGATCCCGCGCGCCGGGGGCGCTCGACTTGATGTGATTCTATTGCGGCGGACAAGTCAGATTGACCAGTAGCGGTTTCAGGAAGTCAGCACTGCAGGGCGCTTTGGGCAATGGCTGCCGCATGAACTTTTGCGCAATCCAAAAGCCGGAAGCCGGGTTCAAACGCCTGATTGAAAACCAATGCCAAATCCGTTCCAGCCAACATAACGGCTTCACATCCGTGTTCTTTAATTAAAGCATGACCTGCACGCACGAACACCTCGCGCTGTTTTTCCGTGGCGCGTCCTGCAATGGCCATGGCAATGTAAGCATCGTGGACTTCGAGCAGTTGCGCGCTCGGTGCAATGACGTTTACGCCGTCGAGCACACCATAAAAGTGCGACTCCATGACCACGCGCGTGCCCAGTAAGCCCAACTTCTTGAATCCCCGGCGTTGGACCTCTGACTTGACGCAGTCAAGCAAGTCAATCACCGGAACCGGTGATACCTTTTTGAATGACTCGATGCAAAAGTGCCCGGCGATGGACGTGATGGCAATGCGTTCAATGCCGCAGCGCTGCAAGCGCTCGGTGAGTTCAAGGTAGATCGCAACCTGTGCCGCATGATTGTTCTCTTGTTGGTGGCGCAGCAGCGTTGGCGTATCGGCATGTGCCATGGTTAACTGAAGATCGCAGTTTTCCTTGGCCATCTTGGCAATCAGGTATCGATAATAGTAATCTGTGGCGGACGGACCGATGCCGGCGATCATTCCAATATGCATTTTAAAACTCCATTCAATTCAAGCGGCATGAAAATCATCACTTCAGACATACAGGCGATTTGAAACCTCAATCAGATTCATGTCTGGATCACGGAAGTAAACAGAAAGAATGGGCCCTGTTGCTCCTGTGCGCTGAACCGGCCCCTCAATGACGACAACGTTGCACGAAGAGAGGTGGCTTGCCACTTCAGCTATCGGCACTGACGTGATGAAGCATAAATCAGCCGAGCCAGGCGTAGGT
>JBLHNV010000315.1:0-3210 GCA_047623125.1 Janthinobacterium sp.
GGTTGCGCCGTTTTGCTCGCAGCATTGCCTGGAACCGCGAAGATGCCGACGATTTGGTTCAGGTTGCGCTGGAGCGCGCCTTGAGCCGCAGCGCGCAATGGGAGCCTGGCACACGGTTGGATAGCTGGATTTTTCGCATTATCAAGAATGCGTGGATCGATGAAGTGCGGGGCAGGATACGGCGCGATCAGGTGTTTGTGCCGGAACCTGCCGGCCAGCATGTCGGAGATAATTTTGCGGAGGAACATCAGAAACGATTGGCGCTGCAAAAAGCCATCAGCTTGTTAACTGACGAACACCGGATCGTGGTCGCCCTGGTGCTGGTCGATGGCTTGCCATACAAGGAAGCGGCGGCGGTGCTGGACATTCCCATCGGGACACTAATGAGCCGCCTGGCAAGGGCGCGCCATGTGTTGCAAGGACTTTTGTCGGATCAAGCGAAGGCGCTACCATGATATTTTCGGACGAAACCCTGATGGCGTTTGCCGATGGCGAACTCGATGCAGCGAGCCGTCAGGCAATCGAACAGGCGATGCTGCAAGATCCTGTGCTGGCGCGCACGGTGGCGCAGCACAAGGCGCTGCGGATGCAGGTATTTGCTGCATTTTCCCCAGTGCTGGACGAACCTGTGCCGACGCGGCTGAGGCAGCCGATACAAGCACCGGTGCACAAGCCGGCAATGCCTGCGCGCGGCGCTACCGTCATACGGCTCGCTGCGGTGCGCGCCAGCAAGGACACGGCACAGGCTGTTCCGGCATCGAGACCGCGGCGCTGGTCCTGGCCCCGGTCTAAGCCTGAATGGGGCGCGCTGGCGGCCATGCTGCTCGTCGGTGTGCTCGCTGGCCGGTATTCCCTTTCGTCATCGGAGGGCGATATGGGGTTGGCCAGCATCGTGGCGGGTAAAAGCGGCATGCTGACGGCCCAGGGCAAGCTCGACAAAGCATTGTCGCAACAGGCGCAAAGCGACTCTGGCGCCGGCGTCAAGATAGGATTGAGTTTTGTGTCACATCAGGGAGATTATTGCCGCAGCTTTGTCGCCGCCGGTGCCGTCGGGCAGAGTCTGGCTGGCTTGGCATGCAAGAGTGGCGCGCAGTGGCGCATTCCCATCGTCGTCGATGCCCCCGTTCTGCCAGCTGAGTCCGGCAGCTATCGGATGGCGTCGACCGGGATGCCGCCAGCGGTGCTGGCGGCGATCGACCAGCGCATCGAAGGCGCCGCACTCGATGCGAGCGCGGAGCGCGATGCGCTGAGGCGTGGCTGGCGCCGTTGACGCAACCGTGATGGCGGCAGTTTTATGTCGAATCCGCTCCGGCCAACGCGCTACCTGCGCTGACGAAGCCCGAACCAATGGTTCCGGCGCCGACCACCGCGGCGGTGACGTCGATTAAGGTGCCGCCGGCCGTGTCAACCTCAACATGGCCGCGGTGATCCTGTTTATTACAGACCCAGCAATTCCACCTCGAAAATCAGCGTGGCATTGGGCGGGATCGCGCCACCCGCACCGCGTGCGCCGTAACCGAGTTCCGAAGGAATGATCAGCTTGCGCTTGCCACCGATTTTCATGCCTTGCACGCCTTCATCCCAGCCTTTGATGACGCGCCCTGCGCCCAACGGGAATTCGAATGGGTCGTTGCGGTCCTTGCTCGAATCAAATTTGCTGCCGGCGCTGCCGTCGGCATTTTGCAGCCAGCCCGTGTAGTGCACGGTGACGTTTTGACCCGCTTGCGCTTCTGCGCCTTCGCCGGTGGCGATTTCTTCGTATTGCAAGCCTGAAGCTGTCGTAATGATGGCCATGATGTTCCTTGTTTTGTCATGATGAAAAGAGTGAAGCGCTTGAATTGTAGAGCAAGCAGTGGCAAAGCGCCATCGGCGGTCCTGCCGCGCAAGAAGTGGCACCGTTGTGGCGATCAGCATAAAAATTGTTGGCATTTCAATTTCAGTTCCGGTGTTTCCACGTAAAATGAAGCTCCAAAACTAACCAGCGAATCATCCATGTTACGCAGTCTTCGCCGTACCGCTATTCCGTTGCTCTGTTTCATCTGCGCCATGGCGACGGCGCATGCCAGCGTTGTCGTTGTTCTCAATTCGCGCGATGCCACGATCGAGCTACTCGATCAAACTACCTACGCCCCTATTTCGAAGTATTCGGTTGGCAAGGAGCCGCACCATTTGATGGCGACGCCGGATAATAAATCGCTCATCGTCGCCAGTTCGGTCGGCAACGAGCTGATTTTCCTCGATCCGAAAACGGGGCTGATCCAGCGCCGCATCAAGGATATTCTGGACCCGTACCAGATCGGCTTTTCGCCCGATCAAAAGTGGTTTGTCTCGAATTCGCTGCGGCTCGACCGGGTCGACCTGTACCGCTACGACGGCACCAATCTGACGCTGACGAAACGCATTGCGTTGCCCACGCTGCCCAGCCACATGGCGTTCAATGCCGCCAGCACGATGGTATTCATCACACAGCAAGGCAGTGACCAGGTCAGCGCGATCGACCTGGCGACCCAGAGCGTCAAGTGGAGCATACCGGTTGGCAAGCTGCCGGCCGGTATCACGATGACACCGGATGACAAATATTTGATGGTCGGCATCATGGGCAGCGATTACGTCGAAGTCATCGACTGGCGAACCCAGAAAACGGTGAAGCGCATCAAGGCCGGCGCCGGCACCCACAATTTTCGCGCGCTGGGCGATAACCGTCACACGTTCGTTTCCAATCGGGTCTCGAACACGATCAACATCATCGACCAGAAAACGCTGGAAAATGTCGGCACCATCAATGTCCCCGGCGGCCCCGACTGCATGGAGGTCACCGCCGACGGCAAGACCATGTGGGTCACGCTGCGCTGGATCAAGAAGGTGGCAGTGATCGATATCGCAACGCGCAAGGTGGTCAAACTGATTCCAGTTGGCCGCTCCCCGCATGGCGTCTATTTCATCAATCACGCGCCACGCATGTAAGAAGAGCATGAGCCAGCGCATGAACGTGATCCGATGTGCCGCCTTTCCCGTCTTGCTGGCGACCTTGCTGGCGCCGGTGCAAGCTGCCGCGCCAGCGCCGGATTGCAAGGGCACGATTTATCTGACGTTCGATACCGGAAGCCAGTCGCAGGCCGACTTGATCGCGGCGACCTTGCGACGGCACCGGGTCAAGGCTACGTTTTTCATGGCCAATGAAAAAACCACGCGTGGCGATTATTCGCTGGA
>JBLHNV010000316.1:0-3195 GCA_047623125.1 Janthinobacterium sp.
ATATGATGGCCTTGTAGATAAATTACGAATCTCAGCACAGTTCGTTTACAAACCGCCTAAGGATCGATGCATGAATAATCAAGCCGAAGATACAGCTACCCTCGAGCAAGTCGCGGAAACGGAAACACATACGGCAGTGACCGTACGGAGCACCTACAATCCATGCCGGTTGCTTGATGCCCTGATCGAGCAACTGGGCCTGAAAAATGATGCGGCGCTCGCGCGCGCGCTTGAAGTGGCGCCGCCGATGATCAGCAAGATCCGACACCGCTCACTGCCGGTCGGCGGGGCAATACTGATTCGCATGCATGAAGTATCGAACCTCAGCATCACCGAATTGCGCGTGTTGATGGGCGACCAGCGCAAACGGTTTCGCATCAGCGACAAGCAGTTCAATCCCAAAATATGACGCCACCATCGGCATCCGTGCGGTGCTCGGCTTGGCCGGTTCAGGCGGCGCGTTCAAATGACGATGGATTGGGTAGTAACTGCCGCAGCGTGCCGGCAATGCGCAGCAATTCCTGTGCGTCGTCAGCGGCGTCGTCGCTCGTGTCGTTGATGCAAAAAAAAGGAATCTTGCCGAACTCGTCGAGCAGCGTCTGGAACTGGCGCTCGGCATCGGGCGCGCCACTGCTGACATACAAAGGGTCGAGTCCTTGCAGTGCCGCGCGTCCTGTATGCAACATCCAGCGCGGCACCAGGTCCGGCACCAGCGGCGGCACCCGCCATGAGCGGAAAATGGTTTGCCGCACCTGCTCGAACAATTCGGGCGCTACCAGTTCCAGTTCCAGCAACACGCTTTTTAGCATCGGGCGCGGCGAGTGCGCAAAAATGCGCGCCGTATGGCGGTATTGCGGATAACGCTGCGACAACCAGTGTTTGGACAATACCGATGCATTCACCAGTGCGGTCTCGTTCGGCTGCAGCGCATCGTAATCGGGCACTGCCAGCGCTTCCTTGAAGACCGCCACCCCCTTTTCGCCAAACCACAGGTCGGGATCGACGTCCGCGCCAAAAAACACATCGTCATTGAGATAAATGAATCGTTCGGCCAGGCCCGGGATATGGTGCAGATACGATTCGATATGACCTGAATCGAAGACGGGCAGCGCCGCTTCCGGCATCAGATCGCGATGATCTATCAAGGTCAACGTCTCGCTCGCTTGTAGCCAGTGCGGCTGCTGGCCGTCGGTGACCAGATAAATATGGCCGTGATCGGGATAAAATTTTTCCAGTGCGCGCAGGTTGAAGCGCAATTCATCATTGTCGCGATAGCGCCCGGCCACATCGCCGTATAGCGCCAGGCCATCGGCAATGTGCGCAGCGCAACGCAGCAACGCCTGCTGACGCTTGACGCGCCACACGGGATCGGCTCCGTTGACCCACAGGTAGACAATGTCGACCCGCTGTTCGCTATTATTCAAGCTTTCCATCTGATGACCCCGGCAGTGAACGGCAAGCGTTCAAACGCCCACCCATCCCGCATATTTTTAACTTCCCGTCAGGCCCATCAACTGGCCGGATAACTGTCCGCTTATGCCTTTTTAGCCCAAGCCAGACACCAACCTTTGCCGTTGACCGACTTGCCAGCCATCGCCCCACAAGGGGCCCAGGCATCGGATGCCTTGCCCTGATATAACTGGCAATTGGCACAATTGTGACCGGCAACGTAGTTCGGATATTTCTTGGCGTCAACCTTGCTTGCATCATGCTTGTAGCCGAGTGCGAGCGCAGTCGGATCGGATTCCGCCAGCTTGACAGCTTCGGCCGTTGCAATGCGCGACGTTGCCAGCGCCACGGTGGCAGCGGGAATCATATGGAGAACGAAAGTGCGACGAGTGAACATGACTACTCCTTCAGTGGACGGGTACTTCGATCGGGTGACAGCCTTGGATTGTGCGGCCTGGACCGCTGCATTGCTTTATTGCACCACGTACATTAATCCAAAAATTCTGCACCGTCCATCTTTTGAACCGGTAAAATGATGTTATTTCCAGTTCAAATATGGTTCAACTATCCAATGAATGATGCCATCATCACTGCCGCGCCCGCACCCGAGACCGAACATGAACCTGCTGACACCGCGCATTTTGAAGCCGCCTATCGCAGCGGCGCTGCGGCGCGCCTGGCCGGCGTCCCCGTTGAAACGCTGCGCGTCTGGGAGCGCCGCCATCAGGTAACTACGCCGCAACGCTCCAGCCACGGACAAAGGCTGTATTCGCAGGCAGAAATCCGCCGCCTGAGCATGATCAAGCAATTGGTCGATCTGGGCAATCAGATAGGGGCGATCGCCAGCCTGCCCGACGCACAGTTGATCACCATGCTGGGCATCGCGCGCGCGGCGCCCGCGTCGACCTCGCCTGCGCGCCCGTTGCGACTGGCACTGGTCGGTCAGGCCTTGGCATTGCGGATGCAACATGACGACCCACAGCGCCTCGCCATCGACATCGTCGCCAGTTGCCCCCATCTGCCGCATGCAGCAGCGGCGCTGCGCGGCAAAGTGGTCGATGTACTAGTGCTTGAACTATCGGAAATGACGCCAGCGACGCTGCAACTGATTAGCGGCATCAAGCAGGCCGTTGGTGCCGCCGGCGTCGTCATCTTGTATCGATTCGGCTCCAGTGACACGATCCGCCAATTGCGCGAGTGCGGCCATGTGGTTGCGCACGCGCCATCGGATGCGGTTGAAATCGCGCTATTGTGCCGCTCCGCGCTGCCCGGTCCGGCACGCTTTTGCATCGCGCCGGACGCACCCGGCGCCGCCCTGCCCGCGCGCCGCTTCGATGACCAGGCTTTGGCGCAGCTGGCGCTGGCATCGAGCAATATCCGCTGCGAATGCTCGCGCCAACTTGCCGAGATATTGCTGACAATGTCCAGTTTCGAGCGTTACAGTGCCGAATGCGCGAGCAGCAATGAGGCCGATGCCGCGCTGCATCACGATTTGCAGCACAGTGCAGCCCGCGCCCGCGCATTGCTGGAACAGACGATGGAGCGCCTGGCGCACTTCGAAGGACTGCCTTTGCCTGCGGCACCCAGCGCTAAGGCTGGCAACGCCTGAACCTGCGGTGCGCATAGGCTGTTGCAAGATGCGCTGGCGCGATCGAAATGGCACTTCGATGTCTGCAGCGCGCCCATGCGCCATGGCGCGCTGACCACGCCACACGCGCTGGCGGCAACCGCGCACACGCCAAGCCG
>JBLHNV010000317.1:0-3192 GCA_047623125.1 Janthinobacterium sp.
CTGTATTGACATCCGCCTCGGCCGTCGTCTTGCTGTCCGGTGTGCTTGCCACCCGCATGGGCAGCGAATTCGTTCCCAGTCTGAACGAAGGCGATCTGGCGATCCAGTCCTTGCGCATTCCCGGCACTAGTTTGACGCAGTCGCTGGAAATGCAACAGCAACTGGAGCGCGGACTGATCGCCAAATTCCCCGAAATCGAGCGCATTTTTGCCCGCACAGGAACCGCCGAAATTGCCTCTGATCCAATGCCGCCGAGTATTTCCGACGGCTACATCATGCTCAAGCCGCTGGCACAATGGCCCAAGCCGCAAAAAACGCGCGACGAGTTGCTGCTGGCAATCCAGGCGGAAGCTGCAACCTATCCTGGCAATGCGTTTGAATTTTCTCAACCGATCGAGTTGCGTTTCAATGAATTGATTTCCGGCGTGCGCAGCGATGTCGCGGTGAAAATCTTTGGCGATGACATGGATGTATTGAACGCTACCGCCAAAAAAATCGCGGCCGTCATGGAGCAGGTGCCAGGGACCACCGAGCTGAAGATAGAGCAGACCACCGGTTTACCGATGCTGAATGTGAATATCGATCGCGAAAAAACGGCCAGATACGGACTCAACCTCGATGAAGTGCAAGAGGCGGTGGCCATTGCGATGGGTGGACGCAAGGCCGGCACCATGTTCGAGGGTGACCGGCGCTTCCCTATTCTGGTGCGCTGGCCCGAACGGATGCGTACCGATCTGGACGCATTGAAACGCTTGCCGATCCCATTGCCGCAGACCCTGGAGGGCGGCAATGGTCATGCCAAGGTCAGCTATATTCCGTTGGAGCAAGTGGCGACGCTGGACTTTGCGCTTGGCCCTAACCAGATCAGTCGCGAGGATGGCAAGCGCCGTATCGTCGTCAGCGCCAACGTGCGCGGACGCGACATCGGCAGTTTTGTGCCGGAAGCGGAGCAAATGATACGCGCTCAAGTGACCATCCCGCCCGGGTACTGGACCAGCTGGGGCGGCACTTTCGAGCAACTGGAGTCCGCTACGGCGCGCTTGAAAATTGTCGTTCCGCTGGCTTTGTCGCTGGTGTTTATCTTGCTTTTCGTGATGTTCAATAATGCCAAGGACGGTCTGCTGGTGTTTACCGGCATTCCGTTTGCATTGACCGGCGGGATTTTTGCGCTATGGTTGCGCGACATTCCCATGTCGATCTCGGCCGCAGTAGGCTTCATTGCCTTGTCGGGCGTGGCGGTATTGAATGGCCTGGTGATGCTCGCTTACATACGCAAGCTGCGCGAAGATGGCATGGCGCTCGATGCGGCCATCAACATGGGGGCCCTGACGCGCCTGCGACCGGTGCTGATGACGGCTCTGGTGGCGTCGCTGGGATTCATTCCGATGGCAATTGCCACCGGTACCGGGGCCGAAGTTCAGCGCCCGCTGGCGACCGTGGTCATCGGCGGCATACTGTCCTCGACCTTGTTGACGCTGCTGGTATTGCCATTGCTGTATCGACTGGCGCACGGCAACGATCACGACGACGGTAGCAGCAACGACTTTGCACAAGAGAAAAGTCTGGCGTAAAAACGGGAAAGAAAGAAAAACACGCGCAACGGCCTGTTTTCAGCGCCGTTGCGCTGACTCGAAGATGGGCCCGCAAAGCCCGCATGGACAAACTCAATCACATAGAATTGTCATGCTGCGCTGCGCCGAAGTCGCCATATCCCCCCCCTGCTGGCCGGCGCCCTCATTTTCGCTGAGTACGCCATTGAAGGACGTCTGACTAACGGAAAACAAGTTTCGCGAGAAACCTTAGGTGATCGCGGGTAGAATGACGCCATGCGCGCGATTATCTCTTTTTTGCTTTGCTTTGTCGTTGCCTTCCAAGGCATCGCGAGCGCGCACGTGCTCTTGCAACCGTGCCCGATGGATCAAATGCAACAAGTGTCGGTCACGGCTGATGCAGATGATTGCTGCAACGATAGCGATACCGTGGCGCAGACCGGCAAACTCTGCAAGACCAGCGTGCCATGCAGCAGTGTGTCCAGCGCGTGCCTGCTGCCTGCGCCTCGCTTCGAATTCCCCGCTGCGCCGGCCTCAGGCCTTGCGCCTGCAGTGCATGCGCTCAACGCCTGCGTTGACCTCCCCTGTGTCTGGCGACCTCCACTGATTGGCTGACCCTGTGTCACTGTAACGCGGTTGACAGGCTGCCCTGCGCAGACTGCTGCCGTGCATTGCCCGCGTTCGCAGGACGCGGCGATCATCACGTATGGAGTTTGCTAATGCTTTTCACTACCCAGCGCTCGGCCACAGGGCCGCTCGCTCGCTGCGCACGCCAGCGCAAGTTATCCGTCTTCAAATGCGCCGTATTGACATCTTGCGTCGTTGCCGCGCTGCCTTTCAGTTTTATCGGTCTGGCGCTGGCACAGCCGGCGCCATCGCCGGCTGTGCTGACACTGGCCGCTGCGGTGCGCGCGGCGGAAATCCGCTCGGCCACTTTGCAGGGGCAAGATGCTGCAATCCGAGGGTTGCGCGAGATGGCGCTCTCCGCTGAACGCTTGCCTGATCCGGTGTTGGGCCTTTCCGTCAACAGCCTTCCGATCGAGGGAGCGAACCGGTACAGCTTGAGCGGCGACTTCATGACGTCAAGCTCAGTGAGCCTGATGCAAACCTTTACCGGCGCAAACAAGCGCCAGGCGCGCAGCACCCGCTTTGAGCGCGAGGCCGATGCGACGGCGTCGATGCGTTCCGTGCAAGTGACCAGCTTACGCACGCACACCGCACGGGCCTGGTTCGAGCGCTACTATCAGCAGCAAACCCTGGAACTCTTGCAGCGCCAGCGCGCGGCGGCGACGCTGGTTGTCGAGGCGACCGAGGCGGCCTACCGCGGCGCTCGCGTAGGGCAGGCAGACGTGTTTGCGGCGCGCGCTGCAGTGGCCCGCATCGATGACCAACGCCATGTCGTGCGCGCCGACTTGAGCAATGCCGAGTCGCTGCTTGAGCGCTGGGTTGGCGCTGCCGCGGCTCAGCCATTGAGTTCGCCACCAAGAATCGACCATACCCCTCTGGCGACGCATGACCTGTCGCAGCAGCTTGAATGGCATCCGGATATTGTACTCATGGGTGCGAAGGAGCAGGTGGCACTGGCCGAAGCAGATCTTGCCCGACAGGAAAAAACTGCCGATTGGAGCTGGTCGCTGATGTA
>JBLHNV010000318.1:0-3181 GCA_047623125.1 Janthinobacterium sp.
TCAACGCGTGGCACATTGCCCATCGCCTTGTCGATGAGACGCGCCACCCATCCCGATATCAGGTAACCTGCGATCAGTGTGACAATGGCACCAATGACGTTCATGCCATAGCTCAGCAGGTAAGTCGTTATTAACTCGATGCTATTGTTGATGTGCTCAGTCATGGGTTCTCAATACGTAAAAAGTGAAATGAAACTACGGCGCAAGCGACTGTCCATCAGCCAGCAATTGCCTCCACACTAACAGCTTTTGTGCAAAAGTGAGCGTTGCGTACGCTGGCGAAGACGAAGGCAACACCAGCGTCCTGAAGCCTGCGGCGGCAAATACAGGGGCGAACTTGCCCGAGGTCTTGCCGTTAAAACCGATCATTGCCAAAGCCGGGCAGCGCGCACGCAGCAAGCTAAAATCGTTCGCCTCGGCGTTGCGTATGTTCGCATCAAGGCTGCCGGTGCGCTCGCAAGCGCCGATCACGTCCCACAAACCGATGCCATGCGCGAGCAGTCGCGGCAAGCGTTCCAGATATGGCAAACCGGCCAGGTCATCGCCGCTCAAAGCCGATAACAAGGGCCACAACTGATTGCGAGGATGGGCATAATATTGCTGCGCAGCGAGCGAAGCGGCGCCTGGAAAGCTGCCCAGTATCAGCAGCCGGATGCCGGGCCCGATCACGGGCGGCAAGCCGGTCAGGGACGGTCCAGATTCAGATTCAGATTCAGATTCAGGGGCAAAGATGGTGGCGGAAGGTATCGGCATGGTTTTTATTCTAGCCGATGCCCGGCAACCAGAGTGGCGCACGGGGCGGCCCGATAAAGTTACAGTGTAGAATCAAAATCCGAGAAGATCGATAAAACAACGGAGACCACCCATGACCGCACCGCGCACGATTGACACACTGCTGACCGAATACGGTGCCAGTCATCTGAATCCAACCAATGAAATCATCCATTTTATCTGCGTGCCGGTCATCGTGTTCACTGTGCTCGGCCTGCTGTGGGTGCTGCACCCGGTAGTTGCCCTGTCGGCCAGCCTGATCGCGCTGCGCTATTACCTGACACTGTCGAAACCGTTGGCAATCGGCATGCTGCTGATGATGCTCGCGATGCTCGGCTTGCTGTTGGCGCTGCCGCCGGACACGATCCTGCCATTGTCGCTGGCAATTTTCGTACTGGCATGGATAGGCCAGTTCATCGGCCACAAGATCGAGGGCAAGAAGCCCTCCTTTTTCGACGACTTGCGCTTTTTGCTGATCGGCCCGCTCTTCGTGCTGGGATTCCTGTATCGCCACTGGAACCTGCGCTATTGAACTGGCGTGATTGAACGCCATACAACCGAGCTCGACGGGCATCCCTTTCCCGCTGCCGCAACCTGCACCACCAAGTTGATCACCTGCCAATTCACGATTGAAAAACGCCATGCCATCATCCATTTCAGCACTATCCATCCGTGCGGCGCAAGCATCTGACGTCGCCGCGATTTTCACCATGATTCATGCACTGGCCGTGTTCGAGAAACTGGATCATCAGATGGTGGCCAACCCCGACATGCTGCACGAAAGCCTGTTCGGCGCGCACCCGGCTTGCGAAGCGCTGGTTGGCAGCGTCGATGGCGAGGCGGTCACGTTCGCGATTTTCTTCCACAACTTCTCAACTTTCTTGTGCCAGAAAGGCTTGTATCTGGAAGACTTGTATGTGCGCCCGCAGGCGCGTGGCAAGGGCTACGGCAAGCAAATGCTGGCGCATCTGGCGCAACTGGCGCAGGAACGCCAATGTGGGCGTTTCGAATGGTCGGTGCTGGACTGGAATAATAACGCGATCGCTTTTTATACCAGCGTGGGCGCCGACGTGATGCCCGACTGGCGCATATGCCGCGTCACAGGTGCCGCGCTGACGCGCCTGGCGGGACAACCCGAACTCAACCATTGATGGAGTTGACATGCAGAACCAGCAATGCAAACCTGGCCGCAAGATCGGCAAACGCAGCGCCGCTGCATTCGCCGCTGCACTGGCAGTAACCTTTGCCGCTGCCGCAACAGCATATGCGGCGCCGGCTGAAGAAATCGACCTGGTCGAGATCGTGCGTAATCCGGTCATCGGCAACTACAAAGGCTATGCCGAATTCAAGATGGGCCATTATGATAATGCGCGCACGATCTGGACTGCTCTGGCGCAACGCGGCAGTGCCGATGCCAGTTTCAACCTCGGCATCCTCAATGAAGATGGCCTGGGCGTGCCGTCAAGCATGCAAGAGGCCATCGTGCACTATGAAACTGCGGCGGCAGCGGGCAGCACCCGGGCCCAATACCGGCTGGGATTGCTGTACTCGGCAGGCTTGAAGATTGCAAAAGATCCGGTCCGGGCCAATAAATGGCTGACGGCCGCCGCCGCCGCCGGCGATACCGATGCGCAAGCCTTGCTGGCGGGCGGCGCAGCGAACGCGGACACGCCGCGCGATCGCGATTTCCACAACGCCGAAGCGCTGCACGGGTCCGGCAAGTATCAAGATGCCGCAGCGATCTGGCAACGACTGGCGCAGCAAGGCGATGCGCGCGCGCGCACAAAGCTGGCGTGGATGATGGAAACGGGACAAGGCATGCCGCGCGATCTGGCGCAAGCGGGAAAACTGTTCCGCCTGGCCGCCGAACAGGGCGATGCCGATGCGCAATTCGCGCTGTCGGTGATGCTGCAAACGGGCCAAGGACAGCCGCAGGACAAGGTCCAGGCCGAAACCTGGCGCCAGCGCGCAGCGGCCCAGGGCCATGGCCAAGCCAAGGCCGCCGCGGCGCAATAAACACGACCGAAGCCGGGGTCCCGGCTTCGGAGCACGCAGCGGCAAAGGTGCAACGCGTCAGTTCAAGCCGACGCCCTGCCGCCTCCCCTTCAGTGCGCTTGGGCCAAACTGGCCAGCAGCGCCTTCGCAGCCGCTTCCGACGAGGCCGGATTTTGTCCGGTGATCAGCAAGCCATCGGTCACGACATGAACTTGCCAGTCGGCCAGTTTGACATAATTTGCGCCGTTCTTGAACAGCATGTCTTCGACCAGAAATGGCACGATCTGCGTCAGGCCGACTGCTTCTTCCTCGCTGTTGGTGAAGCCGGTGACGGTCTTGCCGCGCACCATTGCGGCGCCATCGGCACCCTTCACGTGGCGCAACACGCCAGGCGCATGGCACACGGCTGCGACTG
>JBLHNV010000319.1:0-3135 GCA_047623125.1 Janthinobacterium sp.
AACAGTAAACCCGTGGTGGTGCTCAAGGCCGGTCGTAATGCGGCCGGATCGCAAGCCGCGCTGACCCATTCCGGCACCATCGTCGGCAGCGACGAAGTGTTCGATGCCGCGCTGCGGCGGGCCGGCGCGGTGCGCGTCAAAACCTTTGTGCAATTGTTTTCGGCCGCCAAGTGCCTCGCTTCGCGTTATCGTCCGGTTGGTTCGCGCCTCGCGATCGTCACCAATGGCGGTGGCCCCGGCGTGCTGGCGGCAGACTGGTTGGCCGATCTGGGGCTGGAACTGGCGCAATTGTCGCCTGCCGTGGTGGACCAACTGGCGCCTCAGTTGCCCGCGCTGGCCACGCTGTCGCACCTGATCGACCTGTCAGAAGATGCCACCCCGGAACACTACAGCGCGGCAATCGCCGCTTGTTCCGGCGATACAGGCGTCGATGGCGTACTGGCGATCTATTCGCCGAAGATGGGCGGCGACCCGACTGCGGTGGCCAACGCGCTGGCGCTGCTCAATGCCAGCATGAGCAAGCCGCTGCTGACGTGCTGGATGGGCGATGAAAAAATCGCCGAAGCACGTCAGGTTATCAATGGCGCTGGCCTTGCCACTTTTCGCACGCCGGAAGCGGCGGTCGATGCGTTCAGCAATATTGCCGCCTTCTACCACAACCAGCAACTGCTGCATCAGACCCCGCCGCCGCTGTCGACGCTGGCAAAACCGGATCTGGAAGGTGCGCGCATCCTGATCGAAAGCGTGCTGGCCGAACGCCGCAAAGTGTTGACCGAAATGGAATCGAAATCCTTGCTGGCAGCCTTTCACATTCCCATCACGCAAACCATTTTGGCGCGCAGCACCACGGAAGCGATCCTGATCGCGAGCCAGCTCGGTTATCCGGTGGCGCTGAAGATAGATTCACCCGACATTTCACACAAATCCGATGTACAAGGCGTGGTGCTCAATGTGATGAATGCGGCCAGCGTGCGCGACACTTACAGCGACATGATCGCAACAGTGCACCAGATCAAGCCCGATGCCAAGATCAACGGCGTGACGATCCAGAAAATGTCTGGTAAAAAACACGGGCGCGAACTGTACATCGGCATGGTCACCGATGATCCATTCGGGCCGGTGATCACGTTCGGCGCCGGCGGCACGATGATCGAATTGATCGCCGACCGCGCCGTCGAGTTGCCGCCGCTGAACCAGTTTCTGGCGCAGCGCCTGATGGCCCGCGTGCGTGCGGCCGATATGCTGGGCGAGTGGCGCGGCGCACCGGCGGTCAAGCGCGAAGCGATCGAGCATATCCTGATGCGTGTGTCAGAAATGGTGTGCGCGTTGCCGCAATTGCGCGAAATGGATATCAATCCGGTCATCGTTGATGAGTTCGGCGCTCTGGTGGTGGATGCGCGCATCGTCGTCGATAACACGCCGCCATCGGTGCACAGCTATGATCATCTGGCCATTTTGCCCTATCCATCGAACTACACGCAGGACTGGCCGATGCGTGGCGGCGGACAATACACGATGCGCCCGATCCAGCCGGACGACGCGACGATGCTGCAAGATTTCATGCGCAAGCTATCCGACAAGGCGCGCTATTACCGCTTCGTGTCGTCGGTGCGCGAGCATTCGGTGCGCATGCTGGCGCGCTTCACGCTGATTGACTATGACCGCGAAATGGCGCTGGTCGCCATCTACAAACAGCGCACGCCGGTCGAGGATGGCGCATTTCTTGAGACCGAGCGCATCATCGGCGTCTCGCGCTACATTACCAATCCCGACCTGTTCAGTTGCGAATTCTCGCTGGTCGTCGACGATGAATTCAGCGGTCAGGGCCTGGGGACGCGGCTGATGATGTCGATCATGGATGTGGCGCGCCACAAGGGCTTGACCGAAATCGACGGTCTGGTTTTGGCCAAGAACCGTGACATGCTGAAGCTGATGACAAGCCTGGGTTTCCAGATTCAGCCTTACGCTGACGACCCCGATTTCAAGGTTTGCAGCAAAGCCTTGTAGTGACATCTTTGCCATTGGCCGATCGCGGCATGTGCCTGTGTGCGCATTAAAAATCCTGCGCGCAACCCCGCGCGCGGCTTTCGGAAAATATTTTTTTATAGTGTGCGCGCCATCGCTCCCGGTGCGATGGTGCGCATGCCAAATTTTTTGAAGTAAACAGTATTCTTGAAGTACAATTCCAAACGTAAACTTCCAAGACGCTTCCGAGGCAATTTCAAGACAATTTCAAGAAAATTCTTCTTTTAATCAGTCCCGATCATTCGCTGCAGACCCGATTTGCCACAGAATAGATCAACACAACAGCACTGAGTGACCGATCGTCGCTCGACACAACCGGAGCAGGATATGCGACATTTGATTTTATTTCTGGCCGCCATGGCCACTGCCATGACGTCTGGCGCCGCACTGGCGCAATCAAGTTTTGATGCACAAGTGAATGCCGTATTCAGCGATGCGACCGGCTGGTTCGTCAGTCTGATTTTTGCACCGTTGCCGGGCACCAGCTTTCCGTGGATCGTGCTGTGGTTGGTGGTGGCGGCGATCGTCTTCACGGTATACTTTCGCTTCATCCAGGTGCGCGCCTTCGGCCATGCCTTCTCGCTGATCAAGGGCGATTATTCCGATCCGAACGACAAGGGCGAGGTCAGCCATTTCCAGGCGCTTGCCACTGCGCTGTCGGGCACTGTGGGCCTCGGTAACATCGCCGGCGTCGCCGTTGCCATCGGCATCGGCGGGCCCGGCGCCACGTTCTGGATGATCGTTGCCGGCTTGATGGGCATGGCTACCAAATTTACCGAATGCACGCTGGGCGTCAAGTACCGCAATGAGTATGTCGACGGCACCGTGTCCGGTGGTCCGATGTATTACATGACCAAGGGTTTCAAAGAGCGCGGCTTGTTCGGCGGAAAAATCATGGCCGTTGTGTTTGCAATATTTTGCATCGGTGGCAGCTTGGGCGGGGGCAACATGTTCCAGGCCAACCAGGCCCATGCGCAGTTGGTCAACATTACTGGCGGCACCGAAAGCTTCTTGTCTGGCAATGGCTGGATCACCGGCCTGATCATGGCGCTGGCGCTGTTTGCCGTGATCATCGGCGGCATCAAGTCGATCGCCAGATACACTGAAAAA
>JBLHNV010000320.1:0-3101 GCA_047623125.1 Janthinobacterium sp.
GCGTGGCCGATCATGTGTATCTGATGCAAAGCGGGAAGATGGCGCTGTCCCAGGCTGCGTCCGAAGTCAGTCTCGATCACCTGCACGAGCTTTATTTCGCGCGCTGAAGGGGCCGGGGGGGAGCGCTCCCGCTCCGATTATTTTTTCTGTGTTGCGCTCTGCATGCCCGTGTAACCTTGCTGCGCCAGCTGGCGCAGCTGGTGCTTCAGTATTTTGCCGGTCGCCGCCGCCGGCAGCGCATCCATGACGATCAGCTCGGACGGGCGCTTGTACGGCGCCAGCAACAGCGCCAGGTGCGCCTGCAGCTCGGCTACGCTGGCGCCGATGTCCACGATGCTGCGTGGATCGAGCTCGACGAAGGCGATGACTTCCTCGTTGCCGTTTGCGATCGCGCGCCCGACGACTGCGCACTGGATCACGCCCGGATGTGCGTTCAGTACGGTTTCGACCTCCAGCGGATAGACGTTGAAGCCGGAGCGGATGATGATTTCCTTGGTGCGCCCGACGATGAACAGGGCGCCGTCCTGGTCCTGGCGTGCGATGTCGCCCGTGTTGAGCCAGCCGCCGTCGTGCATCACCGCGCTGGTCAAGTCCGGCGCACGGTAGTACCCGAGCATGACATTCGGACCGCGCACCCACAGCTCGCCTTCTGCACCTCCGGTGCCATCGGGCTGTGCGGCATTGCCATCTTGATCGACCAGACGCACCTCGACGCCGGGGATCGGCAAGCCGACCGAGGTATCGGTGCGCGGTGCATTGAGCCTGGTCTGGCTGATCGTCGGTGCGCTTTCGGTCATGCCATAGCCATTGTGCAGCGGCATTCCCATCAATTCTTCGACGGCGCTTTTCAAGCTTGGATCCAGCGGCGAGCCGCCGGCATAGATGAAGCGCAGGGTCGATGCCAGAGGAAGAGCATCGCCGCTGCCGGACCTTGTCGCCTCCAGCAGGCGTGCATACATTGCCGGCACCCCTTGCAAGACCGTCAGATGGTCATTTCGCAGGCTGGCCAGCAGCGCCTCGGGCGAGAAGCGCGGCGCCAGGTACAGGCAGGCGCCGGCATGCAGCGTACCGAGCATGACCGAGGCCAGTCCGTATACGTGCGAAATCGGCAGTACGCAGTAAGCCCGGTCGCAACGTTCCAGGCCGCGCAGCGTGCCAGAGACGGCGGCAATGAAGAGCAAGTTTTGATGGCTTAGCATCACGCCCTTGGGCGCGCCGGTGGTGCCGGTGGTGTAGATCAGCGCGGCCACTTGCAGCGCATTCGCGCTGGCCACCGGTTGCGTCGTGCAAGTGTCGTTCAACGGGCCTGTCAGTACATCGGGGAATGCGGAAAATGGCGCCGCAACGGCGTCGCTGCGCGCACCATGCTGCCCGCCAGCAATCGTGTAGAGCACGCGCCTGGCTCCGCTGTGGAGCTCGATCGCGTCCACTTCGGGGCTCGACAGGCGTGCGTTGACGTGCACGATCCAGGCGTCGATGGCGGCCGCGGCAAAGGTCAGCGCCACTTGCGCGGCGCAGTTTTCGCCGACCACCATCAGCCGGTCGCCGGGGCGCACGTCCAGTTCTTGCAGTGTCTGCGCCGCCGCATCGACGGCGCTTGAAAGTTGCGCATAGGTCCAGCGTATGCCAGACGAGTCGTCGCACAGGGCCAAGGCCTCGGGCGTGCGTGCGGCCCAGCGGCGCGGTATCGCGCACAGGCGCTCAGGCAAGCCGGCCAGCACAGCCTGGATGTCGATTGGGCTGTCGCTGGCCAGGCTGCTATCCATGCTGCTCATGTTTGCGCCGCCTTGATCATGGCATTCTCTTTAGATGGGGATGGTTTGGTCCGGGCTTTAGCCGCGGCCCAGATTGATGTCAATTTTTTTCACAAGTTGGACCAGTCTGGGCCCCAGGTCCTGTTCCAGCTTGTCGCGCGAGAGCAGGAAGGCCGGGCCGCCGCAGTTGAATGCCATCGCCTGCGCGCCATCGGCGCCCAGCATCGGCACGCCGACCGCATGCACGTCGGTTTGCCAGACACCGGCCGAGATGCAAAACCCGCGCTCCTGGTAATCCCTGAAGCCTTGTTCGATGCCGGCCTTGATCGAAGGCCATCGTTCGCTATCGTGCAAGCGCACATGGTCGAGCAGATAGTCGCGCTCCGTTTGCGGCAGCACGCACAGCAGCGCCTTGCCCATCGCGGTCGTGGCCAGCGGGATCAGGGAACCGACATCGAGCTTGAGCGTCACATTGGCGCTGCTGCGGCAGGATTCGACATACATCATGCTGAGCCGGTCGCGCGTGCCCAGCGACACCGACGCTTGTGCGTATTCGGCCAGGTCTTGCATCAATGGGCGCGCCAGTTTGCGAATATCCATGCTCGAGAGCATCCGATAGCCCAGCGCGAGCACGCCGGCGCCCAGGCGGTATTTGCCCATGCTTTCAACATGCTCCAGATAGCCGAGCTTGGTCAGGGTATAGGTCAAGCGGGAGATCGTCGGCTTTGGAATGCCTGTACGTTTCGCCAGCTCGGCGTTGGTCAGGAATTGTTCGCCGGGGCGAAAGCAGCGCAAAATTTCAAGGCCGCGCGCCAGCGCATTGACAAACTGGCGGTCCTTGCTTTCCTCGTCATCGATGAATGCTGGTATCTCGTTCACGCTGGCTCCGGATGCTGATGATGTGCTTGAGTGTGGCCTTGGTAGGATCCGATGTCAATGTTTTTGTGGAACGTTGATTCGCAGGGCGAAACGGCGATCATCGGCAGAACTTACTTGTCAGCACAGCGGGCCCACCGTTACTCAGGGTTAATTGTTTAGCGGCATCCGGAGCCTGTTGATGGTCGTTATTCGGGCCTGTTCATGCCATGTAAAGCCGATGTGTCGGGCAGGTCAGGCCGGCAACTGCTGCCGCTCAGGGTTGGCCAGCGCTGAAAACGGGGTCCGGATAAATCGGAATGAAGTATTGAGAATATAATCAATACCCCTTTGCAATATTTTTGCTTCTTGGAGCGCGCGTGTCGCTGCTGCATCGGCGTCCCGATACAGGGTAAATGCAGTCCATTATTGGCTTCCAAATATGATTTAAATAGCCTATTTTTGAATGATTTACTGCATGGTATTGTGAAT
>JBLHNV010000321.1:0-3094 GCA_047623125.1 Janthinobacterium sp.
GCCGGCGTCGCCCTCGGCTCAGGCAGCGCAGTACGGCGCGCCCGAATCCGAATCCGAATCCGAAGCATTGCCTCAGTACGTGCAACAGATGCCGACCCTGGTCGACGAGCCCGGTCAGGCGCAGCAGACACTCGATTCGCAAGCGCTGAGCCTGCGCCTGGCTGCGCTGCTGGAATTGAGCATCACGCTGGCGGCGGAGCCCGATGCACAGCACTTGCTCGACCTGTTTTGCCGCTCCGCGCAAAACATCATGAACACGACACAAGTGGCCGTTGGCATGCCCGGCAAAGGACAGCCGCGACGTTTTTCCAGCGCCGGCACCAGCGCTGCCGACATCGACGCCATCTTCGACATCAGCGATCCGGATGGCGGATTACTGCATGCCCATTGCGCCAGCGCAGGCAGCTTGAGCACCGGCGCAGTCGAAGCGGCAGTACCGGAACTGGCACTGCAATTACCGCCAGCGCACCCGTTTTTGCGGCGCTTCCTGATGGTGCCGGTAAAGACTACAACGCTGGGCTGGCTCTATTTTTCGGGCAAGCCGGGCGCGACCGACTTCAATTCGGAAGACCGGGAGATCGCGACAATGCTGGCAGCGCAATTGGCGCCGCGCTACGAAAACAGAAGCTTGTATGATGCAGTCAAGCAACATGTCACGCAGCTTGAAGCGGAAGTTGTGCAGCGCAAACTGGTCGCCGACAAGCTGGCATTGAGCGAGGCCGGCTTGCGCCACGCGCAAGTGCTGACCAAATCCGCGCACATCGTCACCGGTCCAGACGGCGAGTTCGAAAGCTGGTCGAAAACGCTGCCGCAATTGATCGGCGTGAGCGACGCGGCGATGCCGGCCGACAGGTCATCCTGGCTCGCCATCGTGGAACCGGCGGACCGCACCAGCGTCATGGACACACTGTTTGCAGCGAGCCACAGCGGCGTGCGCACCGAAGCCCATTACCGAGTGCGGCGCAGCGACGGTGCCATCGTCGAATTGCATGAGGTGCTGGAACCGTTGCCGACCCAGCCCGATTCGGGTGACAAGGTGCGCTGGTTTCATACGATTCAAGATGTCACAGAACACAAGAAGCAAGAGCGCAAGGTGGCCCGCCTGAGCCGGGTCTCGGCTGTGCTCAGTGGCATCAATTCGGCGATCGTACGAATCCACGAACGCGATGCGCTGTTCCAGGAAGCTTGCCGCATCGCCGTCAATCAGGGCGCGTTCGGCATGGCCTGGGTCGGCGTGCTTGATCCTGCTGCGCCAAATGGCGCGATGGCGGCATGGTTCAGCGGCAATCCGGACCAGGGCGTACCGCTCCAGGGCGGCGCTACCGACATCGATACGCCGTGGCGCGTCGCGGCGCGCGAGCGTCGCCCCGTCATTTGCAACGACATGCGCCTTGATGCCGCGCTGCCGTCGCATGACGCCCAGTTGAGCGCCTACCGGTCGGTCGCGGCATTTCCACTGATGCTGGAACGGCGCGCCGTTGCGGTCATCGTGCTGTTCGCCGATGAGATCGGCGTCTTCAACGACGACGAATTGAAGCTGCTCAACGAATTGGCAGGCGACCTGTCGTTTGGCCTGCAATTCATCGCCAAGGAAGAACGGCTCAGTTATCTTGCTTTCCACGATGTGTTGACCGACTTGCCCAACAGGATGCTGCTGCAGGACCGCGTGACGCAATTTTTGCATAATGCCAAGTACGATACCAGCATGACCTGCGTGATCATGCTCGACCTGGATCATTTCTCGCAATTGAACGACGTGCTGGGGCGGCACGCCGGCGATGCGGTGTTGACGCAGGTGGCGCGGCGAATGGAGGCATCCCTGACCGAACCATACAGCCTGGCGCGCATCACTGGCGACATTTTTGCGATAGCGTTTACGGACCTGGCGCAGGCATCCGATGCGGCAGCGCTGCTGGAGCAGCAGATATTCAGCATCTTCGACACCGCCTTCATCATCAACGGGCAAGCGTTGCGCATCACGGTGCGGGCCGGCCTGGCCGTGTATCCGGAAGATGGGCGCGATGCGGAAACACTGCTCAAGCATGCCGAAGTGGCGCTCAAGAATGCCAAATCGGCCAACGAGCGTTATTTGTATTACGCGCCGCGCATGAATGCCGAGATTGAGGCCATGCTGTCGCTGAAGGCGGAACTTCAGATTGCGCTGGAGCAACAGCAATTCGTCGTCCATTACCAGCCGCGCGTCGACCTGGTCAGCGGCGCCATCGTCAGCGCCGAAGCACTGATCCGCTGGCGCCATCCGCAGCGCGGCATAGTAGGCCCGGATCAATTCATTGCGTTGTCCGAGGAAACCGGATTGATCGTACCGATCGGGGCCTGGGTCATCGATGCGGTCTGCATGCAGCAGACCAGTTGGCTGGCAAGCGGTGTCGCCATCGTTCCGGTCGCCGTGAATCTGTCTGCGATCCAGTTCAAGAAAGGCGCGGTGCTGCAGACCATACAAGAGGCGCTCGACAAGCACGCGCTCGCCACCCACTACATCGAATTTGAACTCACCGAATCGGTTGTCATGAGCGATCCGGAGCGCGCTACGCGCAAACTGCAAGAGTTGAAGGACATCGGCATCAAGCTGGCGCTGGACGATTTCGGCACCGGTTTTTCATCGCTGGCTTATCTGAAGCGCTTCCCTTTTGACTTTATCAAGATCGACCGCGCCTTCATCACCGACATCACGAAAAGTGCCAAGGATGCGATGATTGCGACCGCCGTGATCGCGATGGGCCACAGCCTGAATCTGCGTGTCGTCGCCGAGGGCGTCGAAACCGAAGGCCAGCTAGCCTATCTGCGCCAGCATGGCTGCGACGAAATACAAGGTTACTATTTCAGCGCGCCGGTACCGGCACAAGCGTTTGAAGCGATGCTGCGCGAAAAAAAATGCCTGGCGCTGCCACTCGTTTCGTCGAGCGCATAGTCGCGCAACCGGCGCGGCCACCACGACCTGGCCGCAGGCCCGGAACATGCAGGTATAATCTGGGGCTGTGTCCAAAAAAAATCACTGCAGCGATGGCGTGCTGTCTTTGTGAATTTTATTGCATTAACTGCAATACAAACCAAGAGATTCGCATGCACTGTATGG
>JBLHNV010000322.1:0-3079 GCA_047623125.1 Janthinobacterium sp.
GTATAGGAAACCAGGCGCAGCGCAGGTCCGGCAAACGGTTGCATGATCTTGACCAGCGTATGGGTCGAACTGCGCACGCCCAATATGCGGCGCAGCGACAGCAAACGGGCCATCTGTGGCGCCAGCACATCAATCGTCATGAAACTGGGTTGACCACGCGCAAAATCGAGCGCCACGTCATCGTTCGATGCCGCACTGGCCAGGCCTAGCGCCGTGAACACTTGCGCTGTCGTGACGCGGCCCGGATCCGTCGCCACCCCATGCACCAGCACCGGCACGCCTTCGCGCGCCAGCAGCAAGGCCAGCAAGGCGGTCAGGTTGGCCATCTTGCGCGCGCCGTTATAACTGGGGATGACAATCGGTGCATGGCTGCCGGGCGGTGCCGCCAGTGGTGCAAACGACGCTTCGGCTGCCGCCAGAAAACCGGCAATTTCATCGACCGATTCGCCCTTGATGCGCATGGCCAACAAGATCGCACCCAACTCCAGGTCCGATACGCGACCGGCCAGCATCGCACCGTACAACGTTTGCGCATCGTCACGCGTCATGCTGCGCGAACCGTGCGCCCCGCGGCCAATTTCTTTGATAAATTTGGCTGTCGGGAATGGTTCGTTTGAACAGTCTGGAAGGTGTGTCGTCATGGAACTCAGTTTACACCGATTCGGACGTGACCCGAACCTGATTTTCTATTAAGAAAAAATTCTATTGAAAAATATTTTGTAAGAATAGAAAACAATTGAATCCAATTGCTCGTGCTTTCCGTATGACCAATGCAGGCTATTTTTATTCACCGTCAAACAAGAGATCAACATGTCAAAATCATTGCAAAAAACCACGCTGGCAGCCGCCGTATTGGGCACATTGCTAGCCAGTGCGCTGGCACCATCCGCATTCGCGTCCAGCCACCGCGAAGCACCGTTCATCGCCGGCCAGCCAAAGGTCGATGGCACCGATTTCTACATGTTCAACAGCTACGAGCAAGGCCGCAGCGACTACGTCACGCTGGTGGCAAACTATGTGCCGCTGCAAGATGCCTACGGCGGACCGAACTATTTTGCGATGGATCCGAACGCGCTGTATGAAATTCACATCGACAGCACCGGCAAGAACGTGGAAGACCTGACATTCCAGTTCCGTTTCACCAACACGAACAAGAATACAACGCTTCCCATCGGCGGCAAAAACGTGTCGATCCCGCTGGTCATCAACGGCGGCGCCATCGACAGCGTCAACCCACCCGGATTGAATGTGCGCGAAACCTACACGGTCAACGTCGTGCGCGGCGACCGCCGCACCGGCAGCCGCTCCGCGGTCACCAACGCCAGCGGCGGTGCGTCAGTCTTCGACAAGCCGGTCGACAATATCGGCAACAAGTCGATCCCGAACTATGCAGCATATGCAGCCAAACATGTCTACAACGTCAATATTCCTGGCTGCGCCATGCCAGCAAAAATGTTCGTCGGCCAGCGCAAGGATTCGTTTGTCGTCAACCTCGGCGAAACGTTTGACCTGATTAATATCGCACAACCAGCAGTCGAATTCGGCGCCAACGCAGAAAGCAATGCCAAGGATGACCTGGTCGACAAGAACGTAACATCACTCGAAATGGAAGTGCACAAGTCATGCCTGATCGGCACCGGCGCGGGCGTCATCGGCGGCTGGACTACTGCCAGCTTGCGTCAGGGACGTTTGCTCAACCCGAACCCGAAGCTCGGTGTCACGTCGAAAGAAGGCGGCGCCTGGACCCAGGTATCGCGCTTGGGCATGCCACTGGTCAACGAAGTCGTCATCGGCTTGAAAGACAAGGATCAGTTCAATCACAGCGAGCCAAAAGACGATGCTCAGTTTGCCACCTACGTCACCAACCCGACACTGCCAGCACTGGTCGAAATTCTGTTTGGCAGCGCCGGGGTGAAGGCACCGACCAACTTCCCGCGCAATGATCTGGTCACCGCATTCCTGACCGGCGTTCCGGGCTTGAACCAGCAAGCTGCTGTCGGCGGATCGGAAATGCTGCGCCTGAACATGAACATCGCAGCAAAACCTGCTGCTAACCAAAACCGTCTGGGCGTCATCGCTAGCGATAATGCCGGCTTTCCAAACGGCCGCCGTCCCGGCGACGATGTCGTCGACATCTCGCTGCGCGTGGTCATGGGCAAGTTGTGCAAGCTCAATATCGGTTGCGCGGCAGGCGATGCACCATCGGGCGACATCCGCTTTACCGATGGCGCATTCGTGGATGCCAGCTACTTCGACGCCAGCTTCCCGTATCTGAAAACCCCGATCGCCGGTTCGCCACAATCGCCACGGTAACCATTTCAGAAAATCGAGGAGAATGATATGAAAAAACTATGCATGATTATGGCGACCGCCGCAGCGCTGAGCGCATGCGGCGGCGGTAGCGGTTTCATCGGGCAAGCCGGACCCGATGCGTTCGTGGCCGAGGTATTGAAAGTGATTGGCACCACCAGCGAAACTGGTGAGCCGATCGCGATCGAGGCATTGGTCGCAACAACGCCGGAAGATACTGAACCGGTTTCCCTGAACTAAGGGCGCAGCAACACCAGGCGGGACCGGCATTGCCGGTCCCGCCTGCGTTCAGCGGCGCTTCCATTGCCACAATATTTGCACTGCATTTCTGCTGTATCGTCGATATTAAATCGACAACCCACACTCCCCACATTTCAACCTGGCCATGCCCACATGATTCATTCCATCATTCCATCACTGTGCGCCGGGTTGTTGGCGCTGCTGCTGGCGCCAGTCGCGCAGGGCACTGCCTACATCCCCGCCAGCGGCGACCTGGTCGTCGAAGTGCTGCCCAAGGGCGGCACCAGCAGGCAACTGGACCGCTTACGCGCTGCGTTGCGCGCGCAGCCACAGAATCTGGCGCTGGCCACCAACCTGGCGCAGCGTTATATCGGGCAGGCGCGCAGCGACACCGACCCGCGCTATCTGGGTTACGCACAAGCGGCGCTGCAGCCGTGGTGGCACATGCCGGCGCCGCCGACTCAAGTACGCATCCTGCGCGCGACGCTGCTGCAAAGCACCCACCATTTTGATGCAGCGCTAAAGGATC